>JANYER010000355.1 GCA_025359825.1 Granulicella sp. | reverse complement strand
GGAAGGCGACGGCTTTGGCATTGGAATCTGCGGCGTTGATGGCTGCGGCGGTGTCATCGGCGGGGCGTCGGTTTCCGTGGACGGCGACGGTGGCTCCGGCCTGGGCGACGGCGGTGGCGATGGCTGCTCCGAGGCCGCTGGCTGCGCCGGTGATGAGGGCTACTTTGTTGTCGAGGCGGAAGGAGTCGAGGATGTTTTGCATGTATTTTGACTGTACCGGGGGAGGCTGGGGTGGGGCAAATGGTGTGGCAGGTCCGCGGAGGGCAAAACAGGAACGGGGATTAGAGCGGGATAATGGAAGGATTTTTTGTAATTGTGGCTGACGGCACGCTTCGCGAGGAGGGATTTAGCGCGGACTTTCAGCCCGCAGGTTTGGGGGGATGGACGACCTGGGGCTTCACCCCAGGCTAGAGTAGCTCGGGCCTTCAGCCCGGAGAGTGGGTGACGTCGAACATACAGATTGAGCCGCTATAATTGGGGCGAAGAACGAGGAGAAAACGGATGCGTTTGTATCAAATGGCGGACGCGGTGCGGTACGAGATGATGAATACCGAAGAGCTGCGCGACACGTTTTTGCTGGAAGAGCTGTTCCAGCCGGGTGAGATTGAGTTTGCGTATGTGGACCTGGACCGTACGGTGATTGGGTCGGCGGTGCCGACGGGTTCGGCGTTGAAACTGGAGACGGATGCCGACCTGCGGGCGGACTATTTTCTGGAACGCCGCGAGATGGGCGTGCTGAATGTCGGCGGTGTTGGTTCGGTGGTGGTGGATGGCAAGACGTTTGAGCTGGCGAAGCTGGACTGCCTGTACATCGGGCGGGGCAGCAAAGATGTGTCGTTTGTGAGCGCGGATGCGGCCGCTCCGGCGAACTTTTATTTGCTGAGCTATCCGGCGCATAAGGAGTATCCGACGGCGATGGTGAAGTTTGCCGACCTGACGCCGGTGGAACTGGGCTCGCTGGAGACATGTAACAAGCGACGGATTTACAAGGCGATCTTCAAAGATGGGTTGAAGAGTTGCCAGTTGGTGATGGGCTTTACGCTGCTGGAGCCGGGCAGTAACTGGAATACGATGCCTCCGCATGTGCATATGCGGAGGAGCGAGGTGTACTTCTACTTCGATGTGGATCCGGCGCACCGTGTATTGCACTTGATGGGGCCACCGGATGCTACGAGCCACCTGATTGTTGCGGACAAGGAAGTGGTGGTTTCTCCGGGTTGGTCGATCCATGCTGGCGTGGGGACGAAGAACTACACGTTCTGCTGGGGCATGGGTGGGGAGAACCAGGACTACGGCGATATGGACGGCGTGACGATCGCCGAGCTTCGGTAGTCGCGCTTCGTTAGGACTGCTGCTGGCTTTGAGACAGGAACGACGGACGCGGAGAGCGCGGAGAGCCGCAGAGGACGCAGAGGATGAGTGAGGGTTCGGCTGGATTGGTGATTCGGGCGAAGGCGGAGTGTCGCTGGGACCTGGTGAGCCTGGGTGAGGTGATGCTGCGCTTCGACCCGGGCGAGGAACGGATTTCGATGACGCGGAACTTCCGGGTGTGGGAGGGGGGCGGCGAGTACAACGTGGCGCGGGGGTTGCGGCGCTGCTTTGGACTGCGGACCTCGATTGTGACGGCGCTGGCGGACAATCCGGTGGGACGGCTGCTGGAGGACCTGATGCTGCAGGGCGGTGTCGATCTCTCGCACCTGCGCTGGGTGGAGTATGACGGCATCGGGCGCGAGACGCGGAACGGGGTCTACTTCCTGGAGCGCGGCTTTGGCGTGCGCGGTGCGATGGGAATGATGGACCGCGGGCATACACCGATCTCGCAACTGAAGCCGGGGCAGGTGGACTGGGATGAGATCTTCGGGCAGGAGGGTGTGCGGTGGTTTCATACGGGGGGCGTGATGTGCGCGCTCTCGGAGGACACTCCAGCGGTGGCGCGGGAGGCGATGATGGCGGCGAAGCGGCATGGCGTGATTGTGAGCTATGACTGCAACTACCGGGCTTCGCTGTGGAAGAGCTATGGGGGGCGAAAGGGTTCGTGCGATATGAATCGGTCGCTGGCTCCGTATGTGGATGTGCTGTTTGGGCATGAAGGGGACCTGTCGGCGGAGTTTGGTGCTTCGCAGGGTCCTCCTTCGTATGCTTTTCGGAGCTATGAGGCGATGGCGCAGCGGGTAGTGGCGGAGTTTCCGAGTATTAAGGTGCTGGCTACGACTCGACGTAAACCGACGAAGGCGAACTTGAATGACTGGACTGCGTTCGGATTTGCGGAGGGTCTGGCGTTTGAAGGGATTGATTTTCCGGGGTTGGAGATTTTTGATCGCGTTGGTGGTGGGGATTCGTTTGCTGCCGGCGTGATTTATGGCTTGATGCAAGGCGAAGGGATGCAGGCTGCCGTGAATTACGGCGTGGCGCATGGCGCTTTGGCGATGACGACACCTGGTGACAGCTCGATGGCTTCGCTGGCCGAGGTGAAGAAGGCGATGTTGCAGGATGGAGCCCTTACCGTTCGGTAGCGATTTTGATTTTGATTCTGAGGAGAAGACTTTGACGAAGACGGACGTATTGGCGGCGTTGCAGGAGATTGGGCTGGTTCCGGTGTTGCGGGCGGAGAGCGTGGAGAAAGCGCTGGCGCTGGCGACGGCGATTGCTGCGGGTGGTGTGACGGTTCTGGAAGTGACGATGACGGTGCCGGGTGCGATGCAGGTGATGCGCAAGCTGGCCGAGGATAGGCCGGATATTCTGATTGGCGCGGGTACGGTGCTGGATGCCGAGACGGCGCGGATGTGCATTCTGGAAGGGGCGAAGTTTGTGGTGAGCCCGGCTTTGAATGTGAAGACGATTGAGATGTGCCATCGCTACTCGGTGCCGGTGTTGCCGGGTGCGTTGACGCCAACGGAGATTGTGACGGCGTGGCAGGCGGGGGCGGATGTAGTGAAAGTGTTTCCGGCGAGCGCGATGGGCGGGGCAAAGTACCTGACGGCATTAAAGGGGCCTCTGCCGCAGATTGAGTTGATTCCTACGGGTGGGGTTTCGCTGGCTACGGCTGCTGAGTTTTTGCAGGCGGGGGCGTATGCATTGGGAGTTGGGTCAGACCTAGTGGATGCGAAGGCGATGGCTGCGGGTAAGCCGGAGGTGGTGACGGAGACGGCGCGGAAGTATCTGGCGATTGTGAAGGAGTTCCGGGCGGGGAAGGCTTCTTAGGTTTTCAAAGTTGTGGTGCGGGACAGGAAAATAGGTCCAGACGTTAGCTTTGCGGGTATCTGTCATTTTGTGTCGGGCTTTCAGCCCTGTGCTGTTTCCGTGGTCCTGTACCCAGCCCTTCGGACTGGGCTGGTATGTGACGCGCCTTCAGCGCTGAGAACGGATGCAATTGGCGATGTGGAGACAGGTAACACGCAACGCCCTGAAACAGGGAGGGCAACGATACATCGATGCGATCTGGGCGGAGCCAATTACATGGCTGGGGAGCGGCGGACCCAGAGGAGTGGCTGGCGGATGGGGAAGGTCCGTTGGAGGATTGGGTTGGTGGGGTCGGCGGGTAGGGTCTTCCAGAGGTCGACGTACTCGGGGCGGTTGTAGGCTCGGCCGGCGAAGAGCAGGCTGGGCTGGCGCAGGGGCAGCGATGTGAAGAGGGTGGCGTCTGCGCGGTAGGGCCAGGTGCCGCGATTCTGGATGTAGGGAAGATGGTGGGCGATGGCGACGCGCATACTGGGGCCGTCCTGTAGCTCGTACTCCCAGGCACTCTCGAAACGGGTGGAGAGCAGGTCGCAGATGCCGGCGAGCATGTCCAAATTGAAGAGCGAGTTACGGTAGGGGAGCGGGGAGCTGAGCTCGCGGGGGAATGATCCGTCGGCGACGACCTGGGCGCGGAGGGTGGCGGTGCGGAACTGGTGGCGGAGGGCTGAGAGCGGCGTTATTTCGTTGGGTGGCGCGACGAGTGGGGCGAGGCTGGAGGGAGATTGAGGGACTTTGCGGATGCCGGCGTTGAGCTCAGGTGCGAGGCGGGCAAAGGCGGCGGCTTGCAGGAGCCAAGAGGTTCCGTGGTGGGTTCGCTGGTCGCGGGCGAGGAGAGCGGGGCGGGCGGTGCCGAGCCACTCCAGATAGGCGGCGAACCAGGCGTAGATGGCGATGAGATCTTCCTCGGGCATGGCCTCGGTGCGGGTGAGGAAGCTGACAGCCTGCGCGACTTCGGCGAGGTGGACGGTTTCGAGGATGGATTCGAAGTGGGGTGCGTCGGATCCACGGACAAGTTGTCCGTAGGGTAAGGCCGGGTTCATGCGGGTGGCGGGGGTGACGAACCATGCGCGGAGATGCGCTACGGCGTGCGTGGCGTAGCGGAGGCCTTCGGGGGTGTTTGGGGCGAGGACGAAGGCGGCGACGAGGGCGGGGACCTGGATGCAGAATTCGAGCAGGGCCTGGCTGTGGGCGGTGAAGAGGGTTGTGGGGTCGGGCTTCGTTGCAGGCTCTGTGCCGGTGGGAGTGGGGAGGCTTTCGGAGTAGAAGTCGTGCGGGGTGCCGGGGCTGTGGGGTGCTGGGATTGCGGTGATGGTGGTGGGGGGGAGGGTTAGGTAGCGGTTGGCGGCGGCGAGGATGCGGTCGTGATCGATGGCGGCGACGTCGGCGCGGGGGTTGGTGCGCGATTGGCCTACCAGTTGGCCGCCTGACTGGACACCTGATTGGGCGGCGACAAATTTGGGAGCGAGCAGCGCGAGGGTGGCGGTGGAGCAGAAGTGTCTACGAGTTAAGGTCAACAGTGTGATGGGCATACGGTTTGGGGAGTGTACTGGGCGGAAGAGTAACACGGCGTGAGGTCAAACCGTTTATCGGGTGGGGAGGTGCCAAGTGTAGATAGACCGCGATAAGATGGTTAGCATGTCTGAAAATGCACGAGTATTTATTCCCGGGAAGAACTTTGCGCGTTGGAGCCTAAACCGGGCGTTGGGCTTGGTGCTGGTTGCTAGCTGCTGTGGGAATGTATGGGCCGAGCAGCGGGTGGTGCAGGTGTGTGCCCATGATGGGAGCGGACGGGCGATTGCCGGTGTGAAGGTGCGGGCTGTTGGGGTGGAGGGCGTCAGCGACGCGAGTGGTTGCACGAGTTTGACGGTTGATGCTGCTACGAAGGCTGTGGAGCTGGTGCGGGACGGGTTTGCGAGTGTGACGCAGGTGTTGGGAGCGGGTGGTGATGTTGCGGTGGTGATGCAGCCTGCTTCGCTGCGGCAGATGGTGGATGTGACTGCGGCGCGGACTCCGCTGGCGTTGGATGCGACTGCTAGCAGCGTGCGGACGTTGAGCATGACGCAGATGGCTGAGGCTCCAGGGTTGGGGTTGGATGACAAGCTGCGGCAGGTGGCGGGGTTTCAACTGTTTCGACGGACGAGTAGCTGGGTGGCGAATCCGACGACGCAGGGAGCGAGCCTGCGCGGGCTGGGATCGACGGCTGCGAGCCGGACGCTGGTGCTGAGTGACCAGGTGCCATTGAACGATGCGTTTGGAGGATGGATCCACTGGAATGAGGCTCCGCAATTGGCGATTGCCGGAGTGGAGTTGATGCGGGGTGGAGCTTCGGACCTGTACGGGTCGAGTGCGATTGGTGGCGTAATTGATGTGACGCCAGTGCGGCCGAGTGGGATGGGGTATGCGTTCGACTTCTCCGGCGCGGACCGCAGCACTTCGATGGAGAGTGGGTTACTGACGGCGGGCGGGCACAAGACGGACGTGCTGGCGGCGGCGACGGTGGTTCGCACGGACGGGTACACGCTGATTGCTCCGGCAGTGCGGGGCGTGGTGGATATTCCGTCGAACGTACACTCACAGAGCGGACGGCTGGAGATTCGGCGAGCCATTGGGACGGATGATGGAGTTTTTCTGCGCGGGAATATTTTGAATGAGGCGCGGAGCAATGGCACTCCGCTGACGACGAATGCTACGCGGCTGTGGCGGTATGTGGGCGGCGGTGACTGGACGATTCCGCACTCGGGCAGAGTGCTGGCGCGGGTGTATGGATCGCAGCAGGGGTACCGGCAGAGCTTTTCGTCGGTAGCTACGGGGCGGGCGACGGAGACATTGACCAACCTGCAGCGCGTGCCGACGCAACAACTGGGCGGAGCTTTGCAGTGGGCGCAGACGTACAAGGCACTTACGTTTGTGGTGGGCGGAGATATTACGGACACGCGGGCGACAGACTCGGAGACGAAGTACAACGTGAGTGCGCGGCAACGGCAGGGCGGCGTGTACGGCGAGGTGCTGTGGCAGCCGCGGAACTGGTCGTTTGCGTTGTCGTCGCGGGTGGATGGTTTCCGCAGCTTCGATGCCAGGCAGATCACGTTGCCTTCAGGAGTCGTGACCAAACTTGCGACGACCGACGAGCATCCGATTGATCCGCGGCTGGGTGTGGTGCGGAAGCTGAGTGGTGGTGTTTCGCTGACAGCTTCGGCGTTCCGCGCGTTTCGTGGACCTTCGATGAATGAGCTGTACCGGACGGGACAGGTGGGCGCGCAGGTGACGCAGGCGAATCCAAGCTTGCGGTCGGAGCGGGCGACGGGGTTTGAGGTGGGCACGCTTTTCTCGCGGGTGCGGGTGGGCACACTGCGGACCAGCTACTTCTGGACGCAGGTGAACCGTCCGATTGCGGCTGTGGCGCAGACGGCTACGTTGCTGCAGCGGCAGAACCTGGGGCAGTTGACCAGCAAGGGATTCACGGTGGAGGGTGAGTCGAATCCGATTAAGTGGCTGACGCTTACGGCGGGCTACCAGTATGCGGATTCGACGGTTTCGAAGTACCCGGCGGACTCTACTCTGGTAGGCAAATGGACGGCGCAGGTTCCGCGCAATAGCGCTTCGGTGCAGGCACGGTTTGCGCAGCCGAAGCTGGGCGTGTTCGCGGTGGATGTGCGGGCGAGTGGCCAGCAGTTCGATGACACGGCGAATGTGTTTCGGCTGGCGGGGTATACGCAGGTCGATCTATATGCCGATCATGGCTTTGGACATGGATTGCGTGCGTACGCTTCCGTGCAGAATGTTTCGGGTGACTTGATTGAAGCGGGGCGGACGCCGATTTTGACGTTGGGGATTCCGCGGACGTTGATGATTGGGGTGAGGCTGGGATCGAGCAGGGCAGGGCGTTGAGGCGAGATTTCTAAGGAGTTAACACGTGAAGGATGGATCGGATAAGAGGGTTGGACTGGCGGCAGTTTGCGCGGCGATTTCAGCGTTGTGTGTTGCGATTCCGATGTATGTGATTCGTCCGTTTCGTCCGCAGGGTGCAAGTGCTCTGGCTCTGGCGCTGGAGATGCGACGTGTGGGGCCGTGGCTGGCTGGGGTCTGTGCAGGTTTGGTTCTGCTGGTGGTGGTTGGGGGGTGGAATAGAGCTCGAGTTGGAAGGCGGTCGGTCCTGCTGGGATTGCTGTTGGTTGCGGTGGCTGGGGCCGGGCTGACGCACTTCAACATCTTCGAGAAGATGTTTCATCCGTATGAGTCGCCTGCGTTCGGGAGCGCTGACTCGGTTGCTGTCGAGCAGGATGATAAGGTTCTCGCGGTCAGGGTTGGGCTGGAGGCGCGGGCGTATCCGATTCGGACGATGGGGTACCACCACATTGTGAACGATACGGTGAGCGGCGCTCCGATTGCAGTAACGTACTGTACGTTGTGCCATACGGGGCTGGTGTGGAGCCGGATGCTGGATGGGAGGTTGCTGTACTTCCGGTTGGCTGGGATCAATAACGGGAATGCACTGCTGCGGGATGAGCAGACCAGCAGCATCTGGCAGCAGAGCACCGGGGAGGCGATCTTTGGTCCTCTGAAGGGGAAGCAACTGCAGTTAGTCCATAGCGATGAGCTGACGTTCGCGCTGTGGCACAAGGAGCAGCCGCAGGGGCAGGTGTTGCGTCCGGATGCGCCGTTTGTGCCTGAGTATGAGAGCAAGGACTGGGAGAAGCATATTGAGTCGACTCATGTGGTGGTGGAGACGGCGGGATCGGGTGTGGCGGCACACCAACTCATGCTGGGTGTGACGGTGGCGGGCAAGAATAAAGCGTTTTCGATGGCGACGGTGTTGCGCGAGAAACTGATCGTCGACCGCGTTGGCGGCGAACCTGTGGTGGTGCTGGTTGGGCCAGACGGGGCTTCCATGCGGGTGTTTGAAGGCCGCGTGGATGGAGGAGAGCCTCTGACGTTTGCGCAGGGGGCGAATGCCGGGACGATGGTGGATACGGGGACGGGGAGTGTGTGGAACTTTCAAGGCTGTGCGGTGGAGGGGGCGATGGCAGGAAAGTGTCTGCGCGGGGTGGAGTCGCATAAGGACTACTGGTTCGACTGGATGAACCATCATCCTGGGAGCGGTGTGTTTCTATAGGCGGCACGATACCTCCGAGCTCGGCTTCAAGCTTGGAGGTATCGTGCCGCTTGCTTTGGTTCCGTTGGCGGTTATGAGAATGGACGCTTGAAGCTGAGTAGCTGGATGATCCCTAGGATGACCATGAACGCGATGATGCGTAGATCGAACTGACGTGCGGAGGGTGGATCCAAGGTGGTCTGCCGGACGGTTTCGGGGGCTCGGGTGCGGAGTGCTGACCAAGTTGAAGGTTGGGTGTGAAGACGGTGGGCATCGTGGGTCTCCTTTCTACTCGGCTGCTCTCAGGTTAATGACGTGGATGGGAAGGTCCCAATGGTTGGTGGTGAGCTCCCAGCGGCGATTTTCGGCTTGTTTGAAGGCGGCCTGATCGGTGAAGAGTTGCTTGGCGACCTCGGACTCGGACTGGCCGGGGGGCGCATCGGTGGCGCGAGTGATGATGATGCGGTAGTCCCAGCGGGCGTCTTCGCTGGTGTGGAGGCTGGGGGCGTAGACGGTGAAGTCTTTAACGTAGCCGAGCTGCTTCTGACGTTCGAGGATGGCGACCTGATACTTCTTGAAGATATTGAACCACTCGTCGTGACCGCCGTAGCGGACTCGGTATACCCACTCGACGGTGACGGTCTTGGGGGCTTGCTGAGCATCGGCGTGGAGCGAGGGTAGGGTAGTGGCGAGGATGAGGGCGGTGGACAGCAGAAATTTCTTGAGGTGTTTCATGACATTCTCCCAGTGGGTTCAGGCGGCGCGTCAGCGAGTGATCTGGCTGGAGAGCGGGCGCATAGGCGCAGGCTCGCGGCTTGGCGTGACGGATGAGTGCGTGGGTGTGGGACTTGAAATCAGGCTCTGGGATGGCTTAGAGCTTGAGGGATGGTCCTGCGCTCACCAGTCAGTAGGACCGGGAGCAACAACAACCGAGCTGGTAAGGGATCAGCATGGCTAGAAGGTAACGGAGGCTGAAGTGGGCGTCAAGCTTGCTGAGGCAAGGTCTGCTTAAGCCTCCGGCATTCTTTCGGCGGCTAAAGCCGAGTTGTATACGCGAGTTTTACGGCGGGACTAAAGTCTCGCCCTTTCAAAACGATGACTTATTCAGAGGTTCTTTAGAACTAGCTGACGAGGTGTCCCATCTTTTCGCGCTTGGTTTCGAGGTAGCGGTGGTTTTCGTCGGATTCGGGGACGAGGGCTGAGATGCGCTCTGTGACCTCGATGCCAGCGGAGACGAGTGCCTCAACCTTCTCGGGGTTGTTCGTCATGAGGCGGACGGCTTTGACGCCGATGAGCTTAAGGACTTCGGCGGGGAGTTCGTAGAGGCGGCAGTCGGCCTTGTAGCCGAGTTCGAGGTTGGCCTCGATGGTGTCGCGGCCCTGGTCTTGTAGCTCGTAGGCCTGAAGTTTTGCCATGAGACCGATGCCGCGGCCTTCCTGATTTTCGTAGAGCAGGATGCCGGCGCCGGCGTCGGCGATGGTGGCGAGGGCAAGCTCCAGCTGCTGGCGGCAGTCGCAACGGAGGGAGTGGAAGACGTCTCCGGTGAGGCATTGGGAGTGGATGCGGACGATAGGCGGGGCGGAGTGGATGTCGCCCATGACGAGAGCTACGGCCGTTTCGACGCGAGTGGCGGGAGCTGGGAGGTTCTCGTTGCAGGATTCAGGGTCGAGCACGATGCCTTCGAAGCCCATGATGCGGAAGTGTCCCCAGCGGGTGGGTAGGTCGGCATCTGCGAGCTTGCGTACGCTGCTGAACGGCATGGAACGATTATACGGTTCGTGGTGCATGGGGATTGGATTCGGGTGGAGGTGGTTTCGATGCGGTGGTATGTGGGGTGCCGCTCCGGACTACTCCAAAGCGGGATTCGGGAGGGATTAGAGTAGTTGCATGACGCAGGTCGATTCCAAGCTGATTCTGATAACGCTGCTGGTGGAGCTGGGCGTGGCGGCGGCGGTGTCGAGCTCGCTGGCGCGGTCGGACTCGTTCAAGCTGCTGTTGCTACTGAAGAGCAGGACGATGCGGCAGACGGCGGAGTTGGTGGCGTGGATCTGTGTGCCGCTGGTGCTGGGGGTATGGGTTCGGGTGACGGTGCCGAACTTTCTGGCGGCGGATATCTCGTTTGAGACGACGATTTTGTTGGGGATTCTGGTGGGGCCGGTGTCAGCGATGGTGGGCGGGGCGGCGTTGGCGATTCCTGCGGTACTGCACCATGAGTATTGGGCGTTACCGGTGAATCTGGCAGTAGCGGCGATTGCGGGTGGGTTTGGACGATTTGCGACGGCGGAGGAGGTATGGTCCTTCTCGCCAATGATTGACTTGAGCCTGTATCACTGGGTGACGCGGAACCTGCGTCGGCCTCATCTGGATCGGCAGATTCTGTTGCTGTTGTTGATTGCGGGGATGCAGTTTGGGACGAGCTTGCTGGGGCAGTTTTATCCGCAGCATTTTTTTGAGCTGCACTCCAGGGACTGGTGGGTGGAGTTGGCGATCTGCGCGACGGCACCGATTGTGGTGGGGATTCCTCTGAAGATCTGGAACGCGATCCGTATTGAGCAGAAGCTGGAGGAGCAGGGAAGACTGCTGCTGGAGGCGCGGCTGGATGCGCTGCAGCGACAGATCAATCCGCACTTCCTGTTCAATACGCTGAACTCGATTACGTCGCTGGTGCGGTCGGAGCCGGAGCTCGCGAGGGAGATGATTGTAAAGTTGGCGAACATCCTGCGGGTGCTGCTGAAGGACCGCGAGGCGTTTGTGCCGTTTCGTGAAGAGCTGGCATTTACGGACGATTATCTGGATATCGAAGTGGTGCGGTTCGGCGCAAAGCTGCGGGTGGTGAAGGAGATTGCCGAGGAGACACTGGATATCGTGGTGCCGGGCATGTTGCTGCAACCGCTGCTGGAGAACAGCATCAAACATGGGCTGGAGCCGCGCATCAGTGGTGGAACGGTGACGTTGCGCAGCCGAATTGAGGACGAGCAGCTGGTGATCGAGGTGGAGGATGATGGGGTGGGGATGGCTCCGGAGCGGAACGATCCCTCGGTGGTGAGTGGGTTGATTCGGCCAGGTACGGGCATTGGAGTGCGAAACGTTCGCGAGCGGATGCAGGTGTTGTACGGGGAGCTGGCGGCGGTGAAGATTGTGAGTCGTCCGGGGCGAGGGACGAAGGTGACGCTGACCATGCCGGTGTTGAACGAAGAGACGAATCTATGGGCGGATGGTCAGGCTGGGCAGGCGATCAGCCATCTATTTGCAAGCGCGGTGAAGGCGATGCAGGGGGCAGGGAGTAAAGGGTAGGAGACTTGCAACGATCAAGATCAGAAGAAAACAGAGTTGCGGTTAGTCGTTGCTGTACACGTGTCGTTGTTGGGACGGCAAATATTATCACTATATCGCTTGACGACATGTCGCGATCTGATATATAACCTGCGTTATGAAGAAGTCTTCTCTTGAACCTCCTCTGTCGAATGCAGTGACGTATATTCTGCTGGCACTCGCAGAGCGAGATTTGCATGGCTATGGGATCATGCTGGGAGTTTCTCGGCTGTCGGGTGGGGAGTACAAGATCGGACCGGGTACGCTCTATGACAATATTCGAGTTCTCCTGCAAGGTGGGCTGGTCGATGAGATCGAAGAGCAGGGGACTGGAGACGAGCCCCGTCGAATCTATCGGCTGACCCGGGCTGGCGTGACAGTCCTGGAAGACGAGTTGTCGCGCTTAAACAGTTTGGTGAAGGCGGGACGGAGCCGGTTGGCTTCGGGACGAACGAGGGAGGTCTAATGGGCGCGCGGACGTTCTACCGAACGCTGTTGCGGCTGCATCCCCGTGGCTTTCGAGCGCGGTTCGGCGATGAGATGCTCCTGCTCTTCGACGAAGCAGTAGAAGGGTACGGCGGATGGTGGCTTGTCGGGGAGCTTGTTGTTTCCCTGGCGCGTCAGCGGGTGCTCCGTGCGGGTGTGGAGGATGGGATCTCTCCCGCAGAGGAGTGTGTCGGGTTGATGGCTGGAACGTATCCGGTGTTTCGTCCTCCACACCTTACGTGGGGAAAGTTGTCGGCGGCGTTCGTGTTGTCGTTGCTGTTGACGGCTCTTGTGAGGCCTTTCTAAAGGGGTATCGGGATGCGCAGATGGATGCTGCTATTGTTCATGGAAGTTGGATTGGTGCTATCGGCGAGTTCGCCATTCGGGTTAGCAGCGCAGGGAACGGGAGTACGGACGCCATCTACAACGTCACCAATCCCGGTGGCCAAGCTTGAGTTTGAGGTGGCTTCGGTGAAAGAAAACCGGACTGGGGAAGCGGCACACTCTAACTTTCCGCTAAATCCCGGGGTGCAATTCGGTACCACTGGCGGTTTGTTGTCAGCGCACAATATGGTGTTGCTTCAGTACTTCGTGTTTGCCTACAAGATGACGAGCTATCAGATCCAGTCGATACGGGCGCAGTTTCCGGATTGGGCGCGCATGGACCATTTTGATATTGAAGCGCGAACCTCAGGCGAGCCAAGCAAAGACGAGATGCGGGAGATGATGCAGGCGCTGCTGGTGGATCGCTTCAAGATGAAAGTCCATCACGAGATTCGTCAGGTACCAGTATTTGCGCTAGTGCCATCGAAGGCCGGAACGATGGGTCCTCAGTTGAAGCCGCATCCGGTCGACGACCCGGACTGCACGAAGACTCCGCTGCCGAAGTCGATTGTGGGTGGATATCCGGCGGGATGCGGTGCGGGTGCTTCGATACCAGCAAGTCTGCCTGGCCGCACTGCAATTGGTGGACGTAAGGTGACGATGCAGACGTTTGTGGTGGGGTTGACGAATCTTGGCAACAACGTAGACCGGCCGGTGATCGATAAGACCGGTTACGATGGCGCTTTTGACTACACATTGGAGTGGGCTCCAGAGGAGAGCGGCTCGCCGTCAGGGGCTAGCACGCAGCTTGAGATGATGGGGCCGAGCTTTGCAGAGGCATTGAAGGGGCAATTGGGGCTAAAGCTGGTTCCGGAGAAAGGGGCGATCGATGTGATCGTGTTGGATCATATGGAATACCCTTCAGCGAATTGAGGTTTGGCCGGACGGAAAGTTAGTTCAGCTTGCGCAGCGGGGGGGATAGATTTGTAAAAGATTTCTTTGTAAAACTTTTTATATAACTTTTTCATATCCAGTATTGGGATGAAAGCTACCAAGCTCGCGCATAGCTCCAAGGCTGCCAAGACTTCCGTAGTGGATCAGTTCAGGTGCATTGGGCTGGGACATGCAGTGTGGGATTCTTTGCAGTAAAGCTTCGCGCTCTACGTTGCGAGTCTCGCGCAGGCGGGTGGTGGTCGCGGCGAGGTCTGTGTCGTTATAGCCGGGGTGGCAGCAGAGTTCGAAGGTGCCTTCTGGGGGTAGTGCGTTCAGGAGGGCGTTGAGCGAGTCGGGTGTGAGGGTGCCGGTGGTGGAGATGCCGATGGTGCCGTCAGTAGTGAGGACGTGGGCGTGGTGGATCTGTGGGATGTTTTGGAAGGGTGCGTGGTTGCGGTGGAGGAGTTTGAGCTGCAGGCGGCGCAGGAGTCCGCCGCTGCCAAGCCTGCTGGCCCACGCAGGCTCGAAGGGGTTGCGGACTGCTCCGATGCAGGTGCGTTCTGCGATGTGCAGGAGGGGGCGTGCGACGGTGGGGAAGATGTGGGTGTGCTTGTGGGTGTCGAGGTGAGTGACATCGATGCCGGCACGTTGGAGCTTCTGGATCTGGGCGACTGCCTCGCGCTCGACGTCGTCCTCGCGAATCTCGCCGCGGAGTAGCGCCTGGAGGAAGTCGAAGGGCGTGGAGCGGAGAGACTTGCCGTCGCCGCCCAGCAGGGAAGGGATGCTCTGGGGATGGGCGACCGGCGTTCCGTCGATGAGGGTGATGTGGCAGCCAACACCGAGAGAGGGATGGGCGCGGGCGATGGCGACGGCATCGTCAAAGGCTGGGCCGTTTGCCATAAGGGTCGCAGAGGTGAGGACGCCGGCGCGATGAAGCTCGTCGATGGCACGGTTGATGCCAGGAGTGAGACCGAAGTCGTCCGCGTTGAGGATGAGGCGGGGTGGCATGCGTGGCTTGAAGAGTACAGGGCCGAGGGAAAACTGGAAATGAAAGATTTGGGGGAGTGATTTGTGGCTGGCGTAGGGAGGGAAATGGTGGGCAGAGAGGGACTCGAACCCCCGACACCCTCGGTGTAAGCGAGGTGCTCTAACCAACTGAGCTATCCGCCCCTTCCGTACGCAGGCCTTAGTGTATGGGAGTGGGGAAGAGGATGCAACGCATGGTGTGCAAAAGACCAGGTTGCCGAGATAGATTCAGGACGGAGCAGGTGAGGGTGACCGTAATCCCAGGTACGGAATTTCACCCAAGTTCTGCAGAGGGTTGAGCCCAGAAGCGACAGCCGATAGGGTTGAGCTGTTGCGTTCATAGTGAGTTCTTCCTGTGAACGGTCTGAGGAGTCTACAACGCTCCTGGATGTACATAACTGTTGGGGACGTAGCTCTGTTGGTTAGAGCGCTACCTTCTAACCGGCCCCTTTTAGGATCAATAACTTACATCTTTGGTGTCCAGTTTGGTGTTCACTCTGACAGGCTCTACGCCTCACGGGGAGGGTTTCAATGCCTGCTTCTTACTCACAAGAACGCACCTGAGTACGCGGATCGCGTCAACCTCATCAAGAAAATCAAAGTTGAAGGAAGCTGGCATTTCGCGCCCGTCATTTCTGAGCCCAACGGTCGTCATAAAGACAAAGTCCGGGTCAACGGACAAGTTGAGATTCAAGCTGAGGGCGACTACTTCATCGAGTGGCGTGAGTGTGGCAAACGATGCCGCAGCTCTGTCACCCGCGAGGATGCCGTTGACCAAGCGAGGCGCGAAGCTCTCGAACTGAGAGCGGTAAAGGAAGGCGTCATCGCCGGTCCTGCGGCTTTGGAGGCGACCAAACCGAAAACCCCAATTGGCGAGGTGATCGACAGTTATCTTCGCTTCGTGAAGATGCACCGCAAACCTCGAAACCATCTGACCTATCGCTTCACCCTTGACACTTTGCTGCGCGCTGCATTTAAGAAAAAGTATGTCGAAGACGCAACTCGCCAAGACGCGATTGACTTCATGTCGTACTGCTACGAGCTTCGTTCAGTGGGCCTACATGGTCACAGGAGGAGCAATGGAATAGTCCAGCGCTGTCGGGAGTTCCATCCTGCTCTTCACGCCGCGACACTCGCCCACACTTGGAACATATGTGAACGTGAATGAGGGGTGCGGGATTCAGATGAGAGCGTTCGCTGGTCATTAGTTCTTTCTGAAGTCGTACTCCAGTTGAAGCGCCGGGCGTTGGATAGTAACCTCTACCTGTCGCGCTTGGATTTCATAACAGAGGTCGTTGCGACAACCTCTCCTTGGGTTTGTTGGCTGTTTTCGGCTCAAACGAGCTAGCCAGCAATGCCTTTTGTCAAATTGGAGGGCTAAGAACGGATTTTCTTGTCAATGCTGCTCTATTGATGTGGAGCACAAATAGCTTTGTTGCGACAGCGCGAGATCCCCTTGGAATGCCCGGCCCTTTTTGTACCAGTTGAGAAGCGATAAAACTGGAACAAGAGGAGTTGGCTATGACACGAGGAA
>JANYER010000352.1 GCA_025359825.1 Granulicella sp. | reverse complement strand
CTTGGTTTGCATCGGTGAACTGCTATCGGTGACGGTGGCGGTGAAGGTGAAGGTTCCGGAGGTAGTGGGAGTTCCAGAGAGCACGCCAGCAGCTGACAGGGTGAGCCCGGCGGGCAGTGCGCCTGCGGTGATAGACCAGCTGTAGCTGGTGGTTCCGCCGCTGGCTGTGAGGGTCTGCGAGTAGGCCGTGCCCTTGGTGCCGGAGGGCGGAGGCGAGGAGGTGATGGTGAGCGACGAAGCAGCTACGACGATGGAGGTGTTGAGGGTCCTGGTCTGGGCCGGGCTGCCTGCGTCGGTGAGGGTGAGGGTAAAGCTGGAGGTGCCAGTGGCGGTGGGAGTTCCGGAGATGGTGCCTGCTGCGGACAGGGTAAGCCCGGCGTGCAGGCTGCCGGTGGTGACGCTCCACGTGTAGCTGGGCGTGCCGCCGGTTGCGCTGAGGGCCTGGCTGTAGGCCGTGCCCTTGGTAGCGGCAGCCATGGAGCTGGAGGTAATGGTTAGGGTTGCGCTGGCGATGACGATCGAAGTGTTGAGCGACTTAGTCTGCGCCGGGCTGCCGCTATCGGTTACGGTGACGGTGAAATTTGTCGTACCGCTGGCGGTCGGGGTTCCGGAGATGGCACCTGCAGCGGACAGAGCGAGCCCAGCTGGCAGGCTGCCGGTGGTGACGGACCAAGTATAGCTCGTCGTACCGCCGCTGGCGCTGAGGGACTGCGAGTAAGCGGTGCCGGCGGTGCCGGCGGTGAGAGCGGAGGAGGTGATGGTCAGCGTGGTGGGCGCGATGACGATCGAGGTATTGGCGGATTTAGTCTGTGCCGGGCTGCCGCTATCGGTCACGGTTGCGGTGATGGGGAAGGTGCCGAAGACTATCGGTGTGCCGGAAACTGTTCCGGCAGCAGAGAGAGTGAGGCCCGCTGGCAGAGCGCCGGAGGTGATAGTCCAGGTGTAGCCGGGGGTGCCGCCGGTCGCGGTGAGGGACTGTGAGTACGCTGCCCCGCTGGTTCCACCCGTGAGGGAGGATGAGGTGATTGCCAACGCGGTAGGTACGATGACGATCGAGGTGCTGGCGGATTGGGTCTGCGAAGGGATGCTGCTGTCCGCAACGGTGAGGGTGAAGGTGAAGGTTCCGGTGACAGTGGGAGTGCCGGAGACAGCTCCGCTTGCGGCCATGGTGAGGCCAGCCGGCAAGCTACCTGCCGTGACCGACCAGGTATAGCTGGGGGTTCCACCGGCGGCACTGAGGGACTGCGAGTAGGCAGCGCCATTGGTGCCGCTGGGTAGCGCGGACGAGAGGATGGTGAGAATCGAAGAAGGCGAGACGGCGATAGAGGTAGTGAAAGACCTGGACTGCGAGGCGCTATCGGTGACGGTGACAGTAAAGGTGAAGGTGCCAGCGACCGTTGCAGTGCCCGAGATAGCGCCATTTGCGGCGAGTGTAATGCCGGTGGGCAGCGTGCCGGAGGTGAGTGTCCAGGCGTAGCTGGGGGTTCCCCCGGCGGCCTGCAAGGTCTGCGAGTAGACAGTGCCGTTGAGGGTGGAGGCCAGCGAACTGGTGGTGATGGTCAACTGCGCGGGGAGGACGACGATGGAGGTGGCCACGGTCTGGGTCTGGACGGGGCTGCCGCTATCGGATACGCCAGCGGTGAAGCTGAATGTGCCAGCAGCAGCAGGAGTGCCGGAGACGAGGCCGGATGCAGACAGGGTGAGTCCAGCCGGAAGAGATCCGGCGGTGACGGACCAGTTGTAGGAGGGGGTTCCGCCGGCTGCTTGTAGCGACTGCGAGTAAGCGATGCCGTTGGTCGCGCCTGCCAATGAGGACGAGGTAATACTGAGCTGGGTTGCGGCAATGACTATGGTGGTGGCCACGGTGCGGGTCTGCGCGGGGCTGCCACTATCGGAGACGAGGGCGGTGAAGTTGAAGGTGCCGGCGACGGTGGGAGTGCCGGTGATGGCGCCGTTCGCGCCGAGGGTGAGTCCTGCGGGAAGGCTGCCGACGATCAGAGACCAGGTGTAGCCAGGCGTTCCGCCGCCAGCCTGTAGGGTTTGAAAGTAGGTGATGTTGATGGTGCTGGAGGCGAGGGTCGCACTAGTGATCGCCAGCGGTGTAGGCGCGATGGTGATGGAGGTGGTGGCAGTGGCGGTCTGGACGGGGCTGCCGCTGTCTGCGACGCCGACGTTAAAGCTGAAGGTTCCGGAGAGCGAAGGTGTGCCAGCGATGATGCCGGTGGCAGGATCCAGGGTGAGACCGTTGGGCAGTGCGCCGGAGGTGATGGCCCAGCCGTAAGCAGGCGTGCCGCCACCAGCCTGCAGGGACTGAGCATAGGCGGCGCCGGTGGTTCCGGCAGCCAAGGAAGCCGAGGTAACGGAGAGGGTGGGGGCAGTGTTGGTGACAGCGGGAGCCACGGTGAGGGGAACGGCGGCGGACTGGCGTCCGTCGGTGGTGTTTTTAACCTGGAGCTGAATGGTGGCAGGGGCGGCGAGAACACTGCTATCCACAACGCCGGCGAGAGTGCTGGCATCGACGCGCGAGGTGGCGAGGGCGGCACCGTTCCAGAGGATGACAGCCTGGTCGGCAAAGTTGGTACCGAGGACATGGATGGTTTGGCTGGGCGCGCCGACAGGAATGGTCTGCGGCAGAATCTGACTGATGTTCGGGGTGGTAGTCGGCGTGCTGTCAGCAGCGGTCGTGGAAGATGTCTTGCCCGTGGCGCAGCCGAGTGCAAAGATGCAAAGCGTGGCCCCAATGCTTGCCGTAATTCTCTTGAAGACTTGTTTCAAAATTCACCTCTGAATTGCTCAGGTCGTTCTACTGACACCACTCCCCCCGGCAAGTCCTGGGAGGGCATCGGTACTCTTTTCTGGAGTACACGCTAAAGAGGTCGAAGCGACACTCACCCGGAAGTCATTTCCAATCACACCTTCGTGTTAGGAAGCGAGGGTGGTGCTGGATTGACAACGAACACGGTTACACGATCAGTTGCGCACCTCTGGATGACGTAGAAACCAAGGTGGGAGTGACGAGAAGATTTGGGCTGATAGGATTGCGAAAGTGTAGCCGTGCCTCGGGGCCGGCATGAGTCCATCTTCGAAAGGGAGTGCATGTCTAAATTTTCGGAAGACATGGCGCGGTATAAGGCCAGAGGCGCAGCCGGGCGAGAGTTATGGCTGAACCCGGCCGTATGGTCCATTGCGAGCTACCGTCTTAGCAGTTGGTTGGTGGTAGCGCCGCCGATGTTTGTAGTTCGGATTCCGTTGAAGCTGGTTTCGTTTGTGACACGAATGTTCTGCGAGGTGGTGATGGAGATGTGCCTGGATCCGCACGCCACAATTGGCGGTGGTCTGTATATCGGCCACATCGGCGGGGTGCATATCAATCCTGGAGCGGTAGTGGGTGTGAATTGCGATATCGCGCACCACGTGACGATTGGGGCTGCTGCAATGGGCCGCAAGGGCGCTCCGCAGGTAGGGGACGATGTATACATCGGTACAGGGGCAACGCTTGTGGGAAAGATTCGGGTTGGCAACGGCGCAAAGATTGCCGCCAATACCTTGGTAATGTCGAATGTTCCTGAGGGAGCGACGGTCATCGGAGTACCTGGGCGTGTGTTTCCAGGGGCACCCAAGACCTAGCGGCGAAGTAAATTTGCCCTATGGCTTTACTGGTTGTCTTATGACTTTGCTCGTGAGCCAGAAACTCGCCATTGCAATTCCCGCGCGACTGCTACGAGAAGAGATTTCGATTTGCTGCCTACGTTGTCCAGGAGTGCAGGCGCGAGAAACGCCCGCACGGCTGCTTTGCGAGAGCCTACGAAGTCGCCGCTCTGGCGGAGGAGATAGGCGATCGACTCGTACCGGCCTCCCTGCTCCGATAGAGCGATGCGAAGGTATTTGCCGCTGAGCAGGCTGACGGCATGATCGTAGAATCGTGCATCGAGACGGTTGCCGTAGAGCAGCCCTTTCCCCATGAAGGCGCTGCCGGGGGTGAGGGTGTAGTCGCCCATGACGCGGTCCAGCAAGACGATGCCGCCGGCCTGCGCTGCCAGCACCCATATGGGCCAATCTGTGATGGGGGCGATATCGAAGTACCACTGCGGAAGTTTCTGGTGGATTCCGTTGCGAAAGAAGGCGGAGAGTGACGGTACGAAGTTGCGGCGTACGATCTCTTCCAGTCCGTAGCGGCCGGCGGCCATGGATGGGTGCCGCTCCTTGGTGACGACCTTCTCATGGGTGACGTAGCGCACCACGTGAGCGCATACCATGATGGTGGGGTCGCTTTCTAGGAGCTGGGTCTGGATGGCGAGTTTTTCAGGATCGGTCCAATAGTCATCGGCGTCGAGCCAGGCAATATATTTGCCGCGACATGCTTCAAATGTCTCGTAGTAGTTACGCTGAATCCCAACGTTGACGGGATGAGCGAGGACGCGGACGACGCCGGGAAAGCGTTCGGCATAGGAGTTGGCGATGGCCACGGTGCCATCTTTGGAGCAGTCGTCCCCGATTACAATCTCGAACGGGAAGTCTGTCTGCTGCGCCAGTACGCTGTCGATCGCCTGCGCCAACGCGTGCTCCGAGTTGTATGCGGTCATGGCGACACTGACGAGAGGTACTGGAGATGCTCCCGCATCGGGCGACTGCTGAACCATGAATCTGCTCTCTCTCTTCCTGCATCTGTTCGGTCTGATGGACGACGTTCAGGATACGCTACGACGCGGAGAGGTCTGTACAACCTTTGCAGCAGGCGGACAACGAGATATAGTACCGATGGAACTAATGCAGCGAATAGATCACGTCTCGCCACGATTGGCTGAGAAGGAAAGGCCGACATGACGAAGATCAGCATTGCAGTGCCGGCCTACAATGCCGCTCCGTATCTTCGCGAGGCACTGGATAGCGTGCTGTCGCAGTCGCTGCAGCCGTGGGAGATCCTCGTGATCGACGACGGTTCGACCGATGACACGGCGGCCATTGCCCGCACGTATGGCGACAGGATTCGCTACATCTACCAGGAGAACGAAGGCCTCTCCGGCGCGCGGAATACTGCGATTCGAGAGGCGACAGGCGACTGGATTGCGCTATTCGATAGCGACGACATTATGCAGCCAGGCAAGATGAGCAAGCAGGTTGCAGTGATCGAGGCCAACATCGAGGCCAACAAGGAATTGACCTTGGTCTACTCTGGATTTACCTATCTTTATGAGGATGGCAGAACGGAGCCGATGGCGGTGTTTCCATCAGACCGGCTATGGCCTGCACTGAGGTACAGGTCGCCAATACTTCCCTCTACTTCCATCATTCGGCGCGATGCCCTGCTGGAGGTTGGGTGTTTTCGCAAGATTGCGACGGAGGATTGGGACCTGTGGTTTCGGTTAATTCGGCGATATCCGGTGGACTCGTTTCAACATGTGCCAGAGAGCCTGCTACTGTACCGTCAACGCGCGGACAGCCTGAGCAAGAAGTCGCTTGCGATGTCTCGATCAATGTTCCATCTACTGGACACTACGCTGCTGGATGGCCTGACTGGAATCTCGAGAAGGATATGGAAGCGGAAGATCGAGGCCCGCTTCCTGTACCACCTGGCCCTATCGTTTCGTGAAGCTGGTGATCCGCGCTTCTGGGAGTTTGCGATTGAGTCGATGCTGAAGTGGCCAGGGTGGGGCACTGTCGTTCCGTTGAAGCGGTACAAGGTCTTTGCCCACATGCTGTACAAGCGCCTGAGCAACTTCCGGTTTGAGTTCCGCCACTGGTGGCCAAAGCGACGCTGCGACGAGGTTGTCCGCTAAGAGGGGTTGTGCGCTAAGCAGACTGAGAGGCGACCTGAGCCTTTGCCAAGCGCGACTGCCGCCACTCCTGAATGAGCGTGACCGCCTCCACGCGGAAGAAGACAAAGACACTGAGAACGTAGACCGGCAGAACTGCCGCGACCTGGATGAAGAAGGTGGCGATGGAGCTTGGCTGCCAATACCTATCGGCAGCCACGGACGCAAGAGCAAACGGGATGGAGCACACAGTGATCCTGCCCCATCCTTGCCAGAGGTAGGTTACGACCGGGACGCCGAGATGCTTCTTGACGTAGTGCGGCCAGAAGACGAGATGGATGGCCATCTGGGAGAGCGAGGTGCCCCAGGCGACTCCGTACAGCCCCATGGTCTTGACGAGGACGAGACTGAGGGCCAGGTTGAAGATGGCCTCGATAGCCGCCCAGGTGGCGACGGTCTTGTGCTTGTCGATTCCGTAGGCGATCTGGCCGGCGGTGGAGTTTGCAATGGTGAAGAACTGGCTGATAAGCAAAATCTGAAGAATGGTGCCAG
>JANYER010000281.1 GCA_025359825.1 Granulicella sp. | reverse complement strand
CGCAGCGGCTGGAAGCGGGGGCGGCGGGTGAGGTGGTCGGAGAGGGTGAGGGACTCGGCGAGGTAGGCGACGCCGGTGTGGGTGGGGTCGAGGGTGGTGAGGTCTTGCGGGGTCTCCCACGCCCAGAGGATGGTGGTGGGGAGAGATTGGGGGAAGGCCGCGGGGGTGGGTGGAGTTGCGAGAGGGGTTGGGCGGGCGTGCCGGTGCAGGGCGATTGTTGTGACGGCCAGGAGTGCGACGGGGAGGATTGCGGTTGCTGGGCCCTTCCACTTCATTGAGGCATTCCGATGGTGCAATTACTGCTGTTGAAGCTAGTGTAGGGCCGGTGTCAAGGGGTGCGGGGATGTGGAAATCGGATGGTTCGTTTAGCGCACCTCTCCTGATACTGCGAGGCGGATATTTATGAACAGCGCCGTTTTTCCTGGGAAAAAACGACCATTAGATTTTTGACTCGCGCTACACCTTCAGGAGATTTGCTCTACCATCGAAGTAGCCCATGCCTATGCCTACTCTTGAGACCGTGCAGTTGCCGATCACGCTGGATGACGTTGTTGCCGCGCGGGAGCGGTTGCGGGGATCGATCTACTATTCGCCTTGCCCGCACTCGCAGATGCTGTCGGCGCTGACGGGGCAGGAGATTTACCTGAAGCTTGAGAATCTGCAGATGACGGGGAGCTTCAAGGAGCGGGGCGCGCTGAACCGGATTGCGATGCTGACTCCGGCGCAGGCGGCGAAGGGTGTGGTGGCAGCGAGTGCAGGCAATCATGCGCAGGGAGTGGCGTATCACGCGACGAAGCGAGGGATTAAGGCGCTGATCGTGATGCCGCTGGCGACTCCGCTGGTGAAGGTGACGGCTACGCGGGGGTTTGGTGCGGAGGTGGTGCTGCATGGTGCCAACTACGACGAGGCGTACGAAGAGGCGATGCGTCTTTGCACCGCGGCGGGGATGACGTTTATCCATCCGTTTGACGATGCGGTGGTGATGGCGGGGCAGGGGACGATTGGGCTGGAGATTCTGGAGCAGGTGCCGGAGCTGGATGCCATCGTGGTGCCGATTGGTGGGGGCGGGCTGATTGGCGGGATTGCGTGCGCGATCAAGGAGAGTCGTCCGGGTGTGAAGGTGGTGGGGGTGCAGACGTCTCGGCTGGCTTCGATGGTGGCGGCGCGGGCGGCGCATGGGCCGGTGACGATTGAGCCTTCGACGACGATTGCGGATGGTATTGCGGTGCGGCGTTCGGGCGGCGTGACGTTCCCGATGGTGGAGCGGTACGTCGATGAGATTGTGACGGTGGATGAGGATGAGATTGCTTCGGCCATCCTGGTGTTGCTGGAACGCGAGAAGACGCTGGCCGAGGGTGCGGGCGCGACGGCGCTGGCAGCGGTATTGCAGGGTAAGACGACGGTGATTGCGCCGGGTTCGAAGACGGCAGTGCTGGTGTGCGGCGGCAATATCGACGTGACACTGCTGAGCCGGATTATTGAACGCGGGTTAGTGCAGGATGGCAGAATGATTCGTCTGCGGATCACGCTGCTGGACAAGCCGGGTGCGCTGGCGGAGTTGACCAAGCTGATTGCGAACCATCGCGCGAACATCGTGGATACGATGTACAACCGGGCGTACTACGGGGTGAACCTGGGGAATACGACCATCGACATTACGCTGGAGACGCGCGGCCGGGAGCAGGTGGCGGAGCTGCTGGCGGCGTTGACTGAGGGCGGGTTCGAGCACACTCGGGTGGTGTAGCGAGGCTGGCTTTTGGAAAGCTAGCTGCGTTCGTAGTGGAAGCGGAGTTCCTGTTCGCTGGCTATGGGCTGGCCGTTGCGGGTGGCGGGGTGGAAGGTCCATTGCTGGACGGTGGCGATGACGGTTTCGTCGATACCGTGTCCGAGACCGCTGGTGACTTTTAGGTCGGAGACTTTTCCGTTGGTGTCGATGACGATATCGACGATGACGTCGCCGTAGGTGCCGCGGGCCATGCCCGAGAGGTCGGGCTTAGGGCGGGGGAAGAAGGTGACGAGGGCGATGTCGATGTTGCCTGAGCCGAGCGCGTCGGCTCCGGTGGTGGAGTCGGGGTTGGCGGAGGCGGGCGAGGTGGTGTTGGGTGAGGACTGGATCTTCTGAGGCTTGGGGGTTGCGAGCTGGGGGAGCGGAGACTTTGCTTCGGCGAGCTGGGGTGGGGTCTCGGGCGCGGCTGCGGGCGATGGCACAGGGGCGCGGCCGGGGAGATAGGCGAGGATCAGATTGTGGCCCTGTTCGGTGCCGGGGAGGCGGACGGGTGCGATCCATACGGCGCTGCGGTGGACGATTGCGAACAGGACGGCGAGATGCATTGCAGTGGCGATCCCTGCTGCGCGCGATGGATACTGCGGTGAGGGGACCGGCTTGCCGATGGTCTGCATTCTGCCTCCTTTTCCGTTTGACGAAGTATAGAAGAATACGGGTGCTGAGAGGTGCTTCAGGGCCTATGGGTTTGCGGTGGCTGGTTGCTTAGGCTTGGCTGCGTGCGGGGTGAGTTTCCGCACTAAGAACTCCTGAAAGATATTGCCTGCACCGGTGGCGGCGATGCCGATAGCGGCGTTGATGAGGGTGGTTCGGGTGCCATCGCGGTCGGCGGCTGGGTAGTAGAAGGTTGCGATCTCCACTGCGGCGAGGTTCCCCAGGATGCTGGAGTAGTTGGG
>JANYER010000274.1 GCA_025359825.1 Granulicella sp. | reverse complement strand
GTCTTGAACTCTGTGGTGTTTTAGGCTCCCGACTTTCAGCTACTTGTGGTGGGTGTGTGATGTTGGGGAGTGACTTACCCCACGATAGCGACGATGGAGCCGTCGCGATCATGGGGCGCCCGGATGGTTGTTTGGAGGGGTGGTTGTTTGGGTTGGGTGAGTGAGGGTACATTCATTGTGGGCAGAGTGGTTGGTTTTGGTTTGGCGTTGCGGGTTGGGTTTTGGGTTTGGGCCGGATTGGTTGGGTCGGATTGGGGGCTTGTCTGAAACGCAAAGCGGATATCGGCGGTGAGGTTGCGAAGGTTGGGGTGCCGGCTACGGGGCCGGGGAGTGAGAAGTATCAGCGCATCCTGGATGCGGCGGTGGAGGTGATTGCCGAGAATGGCTATTTCAGCTCGCCGGTGAGTGCGATTGCGGCGCGGGCGGGGGTGGCCGATGGCACGATCTACCTGTACTTCAAGAGTAAGGACGATGTGTTGCGGACTGCGATCGATACCACCTTTGACCGCTTCTACAAGCAGGTGGCGGAGCGGTTTGAGACGCTAGATGGGCCGCGGGAGCAGTTAGAGTACATCGCGCAGGTGCATCTGGAGAGCCATGCGGTGAACCGGAGCATGGCGATCCTGATGCAGACCGAGGTGCGGCAGAGCGCGAAGTTTATCGCCGAGTTCTCGCACCATCATCTGGTGAAGTATATCCAGGTGGTACGAGAGGTGATTCGGCGCGGCCAGAAGGAAGGCATCTTCCGGGCAGATGTGTCGGATGGTGTGGTGGCGCACTGCATGTTTGGGGCGATCGATGAGCTGCTGAGCTCGGCTGTGTTTACCGGGCGCACGTATGATGCTAAGGCGACGGCTGCGCAGGTTCTGGACGTGCTGCTGAACGGGATTAAGGCGTAAGTAGTTGGTATAAGAACTTGCAAAGGGAGCGTTTGGATGGCGGATTTGCGGACTGTGAATGATGTGTTTGTGGCGGTTAGCTCGCGGGGCGATACGGCGGTTTGGCAGGGGCTGAGTGGCGATGGAGTTTGGAAGGGTGTCTCGTCCAATGAGGTGTATGGGCGGGTGCGGGCGCTGGCGGATGTGCTGCGCGGCTGGGGCGTGGGTAAGGGCGATCGCGTCGCGATTCTGAGCGAGAACCGCTGGGAGTGGGCGGTGACGGACTTTGCCGTGCTGGCGATTGGCGGCGTGGATGTGCCGCTGTATCCGACGCTGACGCCGGAACAGATTGGCTATATGCTGCGCGACTCCGGGGCGAAGGTGGTGGTGGTGTCTTCGGGCGAGCAGTACGACAAGCTGGAAGAAGCAGGCGAGTTAACGGAGCTTCCGGACCTGGAGTACGTGGTAGTGATGGACGCGGGCGACTACCCCGATGCCAACAGCTTTCCGGCGTTGATGAAGGACGCGGTGGCAAAGCAGACTCGGGATGCGGGGTTCGACGCGATGGTGGCTGGAGTACAGCCGGACGACCTGGCGACGGTGATCTATACGTCGGGGACCACCGGGGTGTCGAAGGGCGTAATGCTGACGCACGGCAACCTGGCCAACAATATGACCTACTCGACGATACCGTTCGGATTCAACGCAACAGACCGGTGCATCTCGTTCCTGCCGCTGTCGCATGTGACGGCGCGGCACCTGGATCTGGGGTTGATGCGGGATGGGGCGCAACTGTCGTACTGCGCGAAGTTCGATCAGTTGCCGGCGGCGATGAAGGCGGTGAGACCGACGATCTTTGTGGCGGTGCCACGGGTGTACGAGAAGATTCGGCAGGCGGTAGAGGGCAAGTCCGCGCACTCGCCGGTGAAGTCGATGATCTTGAAGTGGGCGTTGGGAGTAGGCAAGGCGCACCGCGCGGAGACGCTGGTGGGGAAGACTCCGGAAGGCCTGGGTTGGAAGATTGCGGACAAGCTGGTGTTTAGCAAAATCCGCGAGGCCTTTGGTGGAGAGGTGAAGACGTTCGTATCTGGTGGTGCTCCGCTGGGAATGGATACGGCGGGGTGGTTTGCAGATGCGGGGATACGGATCTTTGAAGGGTATGGGCTGACGGAGACGTCTCCGGTGATCGCGCTGAACTATCCCAACGCGCACAGGATCGGGACGATTGGGCAGAAGCTGCCGAACGTGGAGATACGGTTTGCCGCGGATGGTGAGCTGGAGGTGAAGGGCCCCTCGATCTTCAAGGGCTACTGGAAGAAGGACAAAGAGACGGCCGAGGCGTTTACGGAGGACGGCTGGTTCAAGACAGGCGATATCGGGAACGTCGATGCGGATGGCTACCTGTCGATTACGGACCGGAAGAAGGAGCTGCTGAAGACGAGCGGCGGCAAGCTGATCGCTCCACAACCAATTGAGAACAAATTGAAGGCGAACTCGCTCATTTCGAACGCGGCGCTGGTGGGGGACAAGCACAAGTTTGCGTGTGTGCTTATTTCACCGAACTTTGCAGCGTTGGAGAAGTGGGCGCAGACGCAGGGAGTTAATGCTTCCGACCATGCTGCCCTAGTGAAGGATGCCAAGGTGGTGAAGGTGTATCAGGACATCGTCGACCAGGTGAATAAGGGGTTGGCGCACTTTGAAAGCATGAAGCGGGTGACGGTGGTTCCGGAGGAGTGGACGGTGGAGGAGGGTACGCTGACTCCGAGCATGAAGCTGAAGCGGCGGGTGGTGGAGAAGAAGTATGAGAAGGAGATTGGGGAGTTCTATGCCGATGAGGCTAGTTCAAAAGGGTAGCGATGAGTTGCCAGTTTTTTAGTTCGTAGGGACGGTTACGTACTCTAATAGGTATGGGATTGTTGACGAGTGCTGGGCGAGTGGGGAAGAAGTTTGTGAATATGGTGCCTACCGGGGTGGGTGGGTTCAGCATGATGTTTAAGATTCTGCCGCTGTATCTTTCGAACAAGGAAGAGCGCGTGCCAAAGGTGCCGTTGGGGCCGTTTCGGACCGACGCTTCCCTGTATGGTGTGGCACCGGCGAGTGGGTTGCGGGTGACGTGGATGGGGCACTCGACCATGGTGGTGGAGGTGGATGGGGTGCGGGTGTTGGTCGACCCGGTGTGGGATGAGCGGGCTTCTCCGGTGCGGCTTGCCGGGCCACGGCGGTTCTTTGCTGCTCCGCTGCGCCTGGAGGAGATGCCGGAGATCGATGTGGTGCTGGTGTCGCATGACCACTATGACCATCTGGGAAAGTCTACGGTGGAGCGGTTGAGTGGGATGGAGTCGATGCGGCGGGCGAAGTGGGTGACGTCGCTTGGCGTAGGGGCGATTCTGCGTGGGTTTGGTGTGGCGGCTGGTCAGGTAGTCGAGCTGGATTGGACGGAGGCTACGACGGTGTCTGGGCGGGAGGGCGCGGAACTGCGGATTACGGCGGTGCCGGCACGGCATTTCTCGGGGCGTGGGCTGGGAAACCGGTATGAGACGCTTTGGAGTTCGTTTGTGCTGCAGGGAGCGGCTCATAAGGTGTACTACGGGGCGGACTCCGGGTATTGGGATGGGTTTGCGGAGATCGGTGCGACGTATGGGCCGTTCGATCTGACGATGCTGGAGATTGGGGCGTTCAACGAACTCTGGAAGGACATCCACATGGGGCCGGATGGAGCGGCGGATGCGTTTGAGGCTTTGGGTGGGCCTTCTGGACCTGGCGGGGCCGGGTTGCTGATGCCGATCCACTGGGGGCTGTTCGATCTGGCGCTTCATGCGTGGAGGCAGCCGATAGAGCGGATGCTGGAGGTGGCAGAGGCGAGGGGGTTGAGGATTTGGTCGCCGGAGCCTGGGGTTCCGACAGAGGTGGTGCGTGGTGTGGGGCTGCGGTCGGATTGGTGGCGTTGAGGGGGTTAGGTGGTCGTTGCGGTGGATGGGATGTATGATTCTCGTGATTTTTCGAGGAGGTGTTCGTGCGTATTGGAATGTTGACGGGTGGTGGGGATTGTCCTGGGTTGAATGCGGTAATACGGGCTGTGGTGCGGAAGGGGATTCTCCATCATGGAGATGAGTTCGTTGGGTTTATGGAGGGGTGGCGTGGGGTTCTGGACGATGTGACGATGCCGCTGGATCTACAGACTACGAGCGGGATTCTGCACCGGGGTGGAACGATTCTGCGGAGTTCGCGGACCAATGTGAAGAAGATTTCGGGTGGGTTCGATAAATGCGTCGAAGTGATTACGAAGCATAAGTTGGATTGCCTGATTGCGCTGGGTGGGGACGATACGCAGTCGATCAGCCTGGCACTGGTGGAGCGCGGGGTGAAGTGCATTGGGGTGCCGAAGACGATCGATAACGATTTGAGCGGGACGGATGCTTGCTTTGGATTCGATACGGCGATGGGGATTGCTACGGAGGCGGTGGATCGGCTCCACTCAACTGCGGAGGCGCATAACCGCGTGATCGTGTGCGAGGTGATGGGACGGGATGCGGGTTGGATTGCCATTACTTCGGGGATCGCGGGTGGCGCGGACGTGATCCTGGTGCCGGAGGTTCCGATTGATATGGATGAGGTGTGCCGGTTGCTGAAGGCGCGCTGGGATGCGGGTAAGAAGTTCGCGATCGTAGTGGCGGCAGAAGGTGCGAAGCTGCCGGAGAAGGACCAGATTGCCGTGGGGGACAAGCTCGACTCCTTCGGGCACGTGCGCCTAAGCGGTATCGGACAGATGCTGGCGGAGGAGATCGAGAAGCGGACAGGCTATGAGACTCGTAGTGTGAACCTTGGACATACGCAGCGGGGTGGGACGCCTTCGGCTTTTGACCGAATGTTGGCTACACGGTATGGCATCGCGGCGATTGATCTGGCTCATGCGGGGAACTTTGGCCGGTTGGTGGTGCTGAAGGGGACGCAGATTACGGATATTCCGTTGGCGGAGGCGATTGCGGCCACGCGGACGGTGGGGGCGGATCTGCTGCATGTGATGAAGGGGTTGCAGCCTAAGGGGTGATGGAAAGATTTCAGGCTGTGCGAGCAAAGGCAAGAGCGATATTTTAGTCGTTCCGGCTGCGCCTGCACTCCTGCCTCCGACAGGGCGGTGTCGCCTCCGGCGAGGCGAATATTGGAACGCGTGAACGCGTGCCCTTCCATGATGCGATTTTTTGAAGTGGCGGAGAATTGAGAGGGAGGCACAAAAAAGCGGTCGTGCTTTGCACGATGCCTACATCTCAAAATCGAGATATGGGGCACCCGACTTTGGTGGTGGAATACGTCTTTTTTATCAGTTGGTTAGTAGTTAATAGGGGCGGATTTTTGTTGTGTGGCTGTGGAAAAAGGGGTACAAAGGTGTTCCGGGGTTGTTTGGTTTCGTCCCGGTTTCTTTGTTTTCTTGCCTTGATTTGAGAGGGTTTTCCGATGGCTGGTATGGCGCAGGTAGCGGTTCGTGAAGTGATGGACATTCGGCAGGCCTCGGAGTATCTGGGGATCAGCGGGGATACGCTGTACCGGTATGCCTCGGAGGGTTTTGTGCCGGCGTTCAAGCTGGGGAACCGCTGGCGTTTCAAGAAGTCGTTGCTGGATAGCTGGATGGATGAGAAGTCGGGTGTGAAGCCTGTGGCTGAGGTGGCGGTGATGCCCAAGCAGCGGAAGCCTGTGGGGCGGGCTCAATAGATTTTTGCCGCGTGCGCGCGGATATTTCGGACACGAAAGTGGATTGGTTCAGTTTGCACTATGGGTCGGGCCTTCAGCCCTCAGGATTGCGCTTGAACGGTACCTAGGCCTTCGGCCTAGGCTGGTATGGGACGCGCCTTCAGCGCTCTAAGTGCTTTGTGCCTTCATTGCTAAATGTCTTCAATCGCTAAATATCTTCAGCCGCGCTGTGCCTGCAAGCGTCGGTATGCTCCGTGCTTGAAGCTAAGTTGTACGTTTCGATGTACTAGGCTTGAGGGTTCAGGGTGATGACGGTGATTTCTGGGGGGCAGTTGAGGCGGAAGGGTAGGCCTACGGTTCCGATGCCTCGGTTGACGTAGAGCTGCATGTTGTCGAGATGGTAGTGGCCTTCCGGGTAGATGCGTCCGAGTGGGGGAAGGACCATGGGGCCGAGGAAGGGCAGGCGGATC
>JANYER010000261.1 GCA_025359825.1 Granulicella sp. | reverse complement strand
TCCCCGCCACCAGCGAAATATAGCTGCTCCCCCCAAACGTCACCGCATCGTTCAACCCATAGTTCACACCCGAGCCATATGCCCCGCGATACGCCAGGCCCGCAATCCCAGTTGCACCCGTAGCACCAGTCGCACCCACTGGTCCCGCAGGGCCTGTCGAACCCACAGCACCCGTTACTCCCGCCGGCCCGACAGGTCCAGCAACTCCCTGCACTCCGGCAGGCCCCGGAAAGCCCGTCGGCCCCTGCAACCCCGTCGCCCCCACAGGCCCCACCGGCCCAGCAGCACCCGCCGCCGCCAAAACTCCCCAATACAGCGGACTCACGTCTGGCACCCTGCCCACATTGGACGTCACTGCTACATAGCTCGACCCGCCATACCCCACCACATCCCCCACCGAATACCCCGTCCCCACTATCCACCCGCCCATATACGTCACCGGAGGCCCAGCCACCCCTTGCGGCCCCGCCACTCCCTGCACTCCCGGAGCTCCTGCCACCCCGGCAGCACCGGCCGGCCCCGTAGCCCCGGCCAACCCCTGTGCCGCCAGCAAAGCCCAATACGCCGGACTCAGTCCCGGAGTCTGCCCCACGTTCCCCGCCACCAGCGAGATGTACGTCGACCCACCAAAGCTCACCGCATCATGCAGCCCATAGTTCGTCCCTGAAAAGTAGTTCCCCACATAGTTCGCCACCGCCGGCCCCTGCGGCCCGGTAGCACCTGTCGCTCCAGCGATCCCCGCCACTCCCTGCGGCCCCACCGGCCCAGCGACCCCAGCCAGACCGGGAGCACCAGTCGCACCCGCCGGCCCAACTCCACCCGTAGCAAAGAGCCCCCACTGCACCGGACTTTGGTCCGGCGTATTCCCATGGTTCGACTCCACCAGCGACACATACGCCGCCCCGTTGTACGTCACCCCATCCGCCAACCCATAGTTCACCGTCGACCCATACGTCCCCCGGAACGTCATCCCCACCGGCCCTGCAACTCCCTGCGGCCCCATCGGCCCACTCAACCCATTCGCTCCCGTCGGCCCCGTCAAACCCCGAGCACCCGCCTGCCCCGCGATCCCCTGCAAACCCTGGATGCCCTGCTCTCCCGGAGGCCCCACTGACCCCGGTAATCCCTGCGGCCCCGCCACCCCCGTATCGCCCTTCGCACCCTGCAAGCCCTGCAGCCCCTGCGCCGTCAGCACCCCCCACTGCCCCGGACTGAAGCTCGGTGTATTGCCATGATTGCTCGCAATCAGCGAAGCATAACTCGCCCCCTGCCACAGCACCACATCCCCCAACGCATAGTTCGTCACCGAGCTATACGCCCCTTGGTACACCAGCCCCGGAGCACCCTGCACCCCAGCAGCCCCCGCCACTCCCGTAGCCCCCACCGGCCCAGCCACACCCGCAGGTGCCGTCAACCCGGCAGGCCCCACCACCCCCTGCGGCCCCTGCGGCCCAACCGGCCCCGTCCCCCCTTGCGCCAACAACCCCCAGGCAGCAGCGACCAATCCAGGAGTGTTCCCATGATTGCTCGCGATCAACGACGTGTAGCTCGACCCTTGGAACACAACCAGATCCCCAACCCCATAGTTCACCACCGAGCTATAGGTCCCCTGGTAGCTCCCCAACGCCCCACCCACCGATCCACCGGACGCACCCGCTGGCCCCGTCGGCCCAACAGCACCCATGTCCCCCTTATCCCCCTTAGGCCCCGTAGCTCCAGTAGCACCAGCAACACCTTGAGCCCCTTGAAAACCCTGCGCTCCAGCAACTCCATTAGCACCAGCAGGCCCCTGAGAGACCAGCACCACCTCCAGCTCCGCAGCATGACCCGTCAGATCATTCTCTTTGCTATCGAACTGCACCGCCGCCGTCCCCGCCGTCAGCGCCAGGCCAAAGTTTGTTCCCGACGCTGCCACCCATCCCTGCACCAGCCCGGTCACATCCACCGTCACATACGCACCCGCCTGCGTCACCGAAGCCACCTGCACTGCGCCGCCCAACCCCGGCAGCGTCGCATACGTCACCCCATACTCCCCCCAAGCCGAAGTCACTGGCTGCACACTCACCAGACCCGCCGTATCCACCCGGTTGCAGTACACCCGCAGCACCGCCTTGGACACCTGTGCCGCCGTAGTCCCCACCGGCAGCGTCCCGAGGTCAAATTGCAGCAGCGCGGTATACCCCGCACCCACATATAAGTTTGAGATAGCTCCGCTGTTCACTGTTGGCAGAGCCTTATTCACATGGGCGTCCGCCACCAGCGTGGCCTCCACCGCTCGCGCCGATTCACTCCCGCCCACCATCGCCGCCAGCAAACCCAACAGCCGCAGCCGCCAAAACGTTCCCAATCCCATCCATCCTCACAACGATCAAAACTCAACCATGCACGTCGCAAATGTCCATCGGCGGAAGAGATCTCCACCCACAACCGCCAGCAAGACAAGGGAACAATCCCGTTGTAGGCTAAGTCCTCCTCCAACACAAGCCTTTTCTCACCAGCCATGCCCCTTCTATGCCATTCCCTTACCTAACCCGCATCTTATAAAGTGCAGAGAACGTCCCACGACGCTACACTTTGCCACCTGATCGAGGACATCACACGCATATGAGCACCCAGCCCAATACCCCCGGCCAGACGCCCCTTCCCGCCAACCTCGTCAACATCCCCCGCCTCATCACTGCCTACTACTCGCTCCGGCCTGATCCTGCCATCCCCGCCCAACGCGTCGCCTTCGGAACCTCCGGCCATCGCGGCAACGCCTTTCATACCTCCTTCAACGACGCGCACATCGCCGCTATCACTCAAGCGATCGTCGACTACCGCAAGCTCGAGAACACCACCGGCCCTCTCTTCCTCGCGCAGGATACCCACGCCCTCTCCGAGCCCGCCTTCGCCACCGCCCTCGAAGTCCTCGCCGCCAACAACATCGACGTCATGGTCGACGACCAGCTCGCCTACACCCCCACCCCTGCGCTCTCACACGCCATCCTCACCTACAACCGCGGCCGCAAGATGAACCTCGCCGACGGCATCGTCATCACCCCCTCGCACAACCCTCCCGAGGACGGCGGCTTCAAGTACAACCCACCCAGCGGCGGCCCCGCCGACACCACCGCCACCAAGTGGATTGAGAACCGCGCCAACGACCTCATCGCCGAACTGCTCGCCAACCCCGCCAGTACCTCGATCAAGCGGACGCCTTACTCCAGGGCCCTGGCCGCCTCCACGACCCACCGCCACGACTACATCACCGCCTACGTCAACGACCTTGCCAGCGTCATCAACTTCTCGGCCATCGCCGGCAGCACCCTCACCCTCGCCGTCGATCCCCTCGGCGGAGCAGGCGTCCACTATTGGCCACGCATCGCCGAAAAGTATCAACTTCCGTTACAAATCCTCAACCCCAACGTCGACGGCACCTTCCGCTTCATGACCTGTGACTGGGACGGTCGCGTCCGCATGGACTGCTCCAGCCCCTATGCCATGGCCTCCATGATCGCCAACAAAGACAAGTTCGATGTAGCTTTCGCCGCCGACACCGACCACGACCGTCACGGCATCGTCACCCGCACCACCGGCCTGCTCAACCCCAACCACTACCTCTCCGTCTGCATCCAGTACCTCTTCACACACCGGCCCGGCTGGTCCGACAAAGTCGGCATCGGCAAGACCCTGGTCTCTTCCTCCATCATCGACCGCGTAGCCAAAGGTCTCAACCGCCCGATGCTGGAAGTGCCCGTAGGCTTCAAGTGGTTCGTAGACGGACTCATCGATGGCACCCTCGGCTTCGTCGGCGAAGAGTCCGCCGGTGCCACCTTCCTCCGCTCCAATGGCCAGGTCTGGACCACCGACAAGGACGGCCTCATCCCCGGCCTGCTCGCCGCCGAGATGACCGCCGTCACCGGCAAAGACCCTGGCCTGCTCTACCGCGACCTCACCGCCCAATACGGCGACCCCACCTACCAGCGCATCGACGCCGCCGCCACCAAAGACCAGAAAGCCAAGCTCTCCAAACTCTCCCCCTCGCAGGTCACCGCCAAAGAGCTAGCCGGAGAACCCATCACCGCCATCCTCACCGAAGCCCCCGGCAACCACGCCGCCATCGGAGGCCTCAAAGTCACCACCGAAAACGGCTGGTTCGCCGCCCGCCCCTCCGGCACCGAAGACGTCTACAAAATCTACGCCGAATCCTTCCAAGGCCCCGACCACCTAAAACAAATCCAAACCGAAGCCCAGGCCCTGGTCAACGCCGCCATCGCGTAAAGCCCAGCAGCCAAGTCGCTGAGAGAAGGATAAGGAGTTTGGAAAATCATGACACGTCGTTCCCTGCGGGGATTATGCCATTTGGTTTGGACTCCAACCTTGATTACTGTCGGCTTATTGAGTGGATTGGCTGTTCATGCCCAATCCGTCGCTGGGCCGACTCCGAGCCTTCAGTTTTCTGTGGCTTCAGTCAAACCGGGCGATCCAAGTGTTAGCAGCGATTCGTTCGAGTATCGGCCCGAAGCTGGCGAGTTTGACTCCAACTCCGCGACACTCACCCAGCTAATCGGCTTTGCGTACGATGTGCGAGCTCACCAGATCGTGGGAGGGCAAAACTGGCGAAATTCGACAGGATTCACCATCGATGCAAAAGCCGAAAACTCAATTCCAGACGGCCCTGCCGGTACGCAGATGTTCCGCTCCATGCTTCGGGCACTCCTGGCGGAGCATTTCCATCTCGTCGTTCATGAAGAGACACGTCAGGCGCCAGTTTACGAATTGATCGTGGGCAAAGACGGTTCTAAGTTGAAGCAAGGTACAGAAGTAGCTGGAGGAGTCAGGACAGAACCCGGTCGGCTCATTGGAACGGCGACGCCAATGTTTTTATTAGTGAATCAGCTTTCGCGTCAGTTAGGACGCACCGTAATCGATAACACTGGCCTGCATGGCAAATACGACTTTAATCTCAGATGGGAACCCGATTCGTTTGGACGCGACACACCTCCATCAGATTCACCTGGACCATCTATTTTCACGGCAGTTCAGGAAGACCTGGGACTGAAATTGCAACCGACAAAGGGGCCAGTTAGTTCTATCGTAATCGAGCGGATGGAAAAGCCAGATCCGAATTAGTTATAGTTTCGGTGTCAGCACGGCACTCATCGCGCTAAACTCAACCGAGAGGTGTCCTCATGCAATACACCACAGGAAACGATACTGAACCCAAGCTCGTTGCCCTGCTCGATGCCGCTCAGAATGGACCCGTTTTCATCGAACGCGGCCAACAGCAAGTCGCCGTTCTCCTCTCGGTGCGTGAATATGACCGGCTTCGCGGTGCGAACAATGAGAGTTTTCAGAAGTTCTGCGATTCGATCTCAGATAAAGCTGTCGCGAATGGAATGACAGAAGCTAAGTTGAACGACCTCCTGAATAATGCCTGAAACAACAAGGCTGGTCATCGACACAAACGTCCTCGTAAGCCGCCTCATCTTTCGCCAATCGATTGCGGCTCAAGCAGTCCGCCAGGCAATGGCTGCCTCACAACTCATCATCTCGTCCGAAACACTGCTGGAGCTTGAAACCGTTCTTTTCCAGCCTAAGTTCAATACATATGTCCCGCTCGAAGACCGCTTGCAGTTTCTTTATCAGCTTCAAAGTACAGCGGTCTTGGTTGAAGATATTCCGGTCGTCATGGCCTGCAGAGATCCTAAAGACGACAAATTCCTCGCCTTGGCTGCGGCGGGTCACGCAAACCTTATCCTCACCGGCGATCAGGATCTGCTAACCATGAATCCGTTTCGAGGCATCTCGATCCTAAGTCCGCGACAATACCTCGACCAATATTCTCAAATCACCTAGTGACACTATGCCGCCATATCTATGGCATAATGTCTCTATGGCTACCCCCGCCAAGTCGCTCCCCACCAAGCCCCTCCTAGCCGCCCTCCACCTCAACCTCGAGGCCATAGAGTCAGGCGTCCCCGTCGCCACCATGGCCGACTTCGTCACCTCCTCCGGCATCCCCCTCAAAGACCTCTACGAAGTCGTCATCCCTGCCCGCACCCTCAAGCACCGCCGTGCCCGCCGCGAACCCCTCTCCCGCGACGAGTCCGACAAGCTCGCCCGCCTCGTCCGCATCTTCGACCAAGCCGTCTGCGTCTTCACCGACATCCCCCGCGCCCGCATCTGGCTCGAAGAACCCAAGAAGCGCTTCGACCGCCGCACCCCACTTGAGATGATCCGCACCGAGATCGGCGGCCGCATGGTCGAAGAGTTCCTCGGCCAGATCGACGAAGGCATGTTCGCCTAAGCTCCCATGGCCGCCCCCTCAGCAACAGACCTCTGGCGCATTAGCAATCATCGCTCGCTTGATGGCGAGGGCGGCCGCCGCTTCTCCGCTCGCTGGCACACCTCCGGAGCCCCCATCGTCTACCTCGCCGCCTCACCGCCCGGCGCGCTGCTCGAAATCCTCGTCCACCTCGAACTCACCGAGACCGCTCTTCCACCCACCTACACGCTGCTCCGCGTCGCCGTACCCACTGACCTGCAAATCCCCACTCTCAAAGTCCCATCCGGCACCGCTTGGAAGTCTGACGCAACCATCACCCGCAAGCTGGGAGACACCTGGCTCAAGTCTCAGCGCACCGCCCTCGCCCGCGTCCCCTCCGCCATCCTGCCCGACACCTGGAACTACCTCCTCAACCCGCTCCACCCCGAAGCCTCCAAAATCAAGATCGCCGCCACCACATCCGGCATTCTCGATCCCCGCCTTCTCTAACTACTTCGTCACAACCCCCACCACATTCGGCCCCAGCTCAACCTCCGTCTTCACCAGCGCATCCGCCACCATCCGCCCAAACACCGCCTGCCCTTTCGCATTCAAATGCGTCCGGTCGAGCTTGGAAGCAGCACTCGAGGCTGCGTTGCCAGTGCCAACACCAGCCTCCGCCTGCGCATCCGGATGCACCTCTGCATCGAACGCATCCGCCTCCGCCTGCGTCATCGTATTCAATAACGTCGTCGACATGACATTCAGATCGATCAGCGTCACATACTCCTCCGCGGCAACTCTGCGCGCCGCGGCAGCATAGGCGTTCAGGTCCTCCACCACCCTACCGTTCTTGTACGTCCGCCGCGAGAGCGACGTCACCACCACCGGCACCGCCCCAATCCCTCGCAAGTCCTTGATGTACCGCCGCATCGTCTCAACATATGTCGTCTCCGGGTCGGTATGCCGCGCCGCGTCCGGCTTCTGGTCGTTATGCCCAAACTGGATCAGGTAGTAGTCCCCCTTGTCCGCCAGCGACTTCGCCCAGGCCCCCTCATCGATAAAGCTCTTCGAGCTCCGCCCATTCAAAGCCTCATTCACACACGTGACATTCGTCGTCACAATCTCGCAGAACGCCTTCCCCCACCCACCTCCAGCATTCACAGTCGAATCCCCCACCAGCACAATCTTCACCGGCCCACCCTCTATCACCTTCATCGCCTTCACCCCTTCTGGCGGCAGCATCGCGGCTCGGGCGTGCACATACTTCGCCAACTCCGGCTCCACTCTAGCCAACCCCACCGCTACCATCCGCCCAAACACATACGATCCCGCCCAGTTCAAATGTGTCTTGTCCGGAACCGTCTTACCCCACGCATCCTTCTTCGTGATCCCCAGCCCATTGCCCTTGGCCTCGCCGATTCCATCCAGATACGCCACACTCTCGGCCTGCAAGTCGATCACCGGGACCTTCATCTCCGCCGCCACCTTTTCCATCGTCGCCGCATGACCCAGCAGGTCGGAGTGCACTCGCCCGTCCGCCTCAAAGTACCGCCGCGTCAGCGGAGTCACCAGCACCGGCTTGATCCCCGCTGCCCGCGCCTCACGCACATAGCGCATCAGGTTCGCTTCATACTCCGCCATCGTCGTCTGCCGCTGATTATGGTCCGCGCCCTGCAGATCGTTATGCCCAAACTGAATCAGCATGTAGTCCGGCTTGGTCTGCAACCCATACTCCCAAAGCCCCTGCTCGCGAAACGTCTTGGTACTCGCCCCACCCTTGGCCAGGTTCACGCACTCCACCGCCGCGGTCAGATTCGCGCAGAACCCCCTGCCATACCCCGCATGGTCGGTCTGCGTGGAGTCGCCAATCAAGTCGATCCGCACCTTCGTCCCTGCCGCCCTCACCGCCACAGCCTTGCTATCGAACGCCCGCGCCGGATCGCCCTGCGCCAAGCCCACGCTGGCTGTCGTCCCCACCATCCATATCCAGGCCAAAGCTTTGGTCCAACCAATAAACGTCATAGTCCCTCGAGCACTAGCTTATGCGACATGCCCCATCCAAGCCAGCCCTCCGAGTTGCCCCAATCACCACCGTAGGAGTTACGGCGCAGAACGGTGTCGCGTTCGATAAACGAACAATTGTGCGATTACTCATTGACACACCCCCACACAAAGGCAAAAAATTGATCTCCAGTGCTCTTGTTCAGTGATTTAAGGAAAAAATATCAATGAAGACAGCTGCCGTCGCCGCCCCGCCCACCACTAATAAGCATCTCATCCGCTGGGTCGAGAAGATGGCAGATCTCTGTCAGCCCGAGTCCATCCACTGGATCGACGGCTCCCAGGCCGAGTACGACTTGCTCTGCGACCAGCTTGTCGCCGCCGGAACCTTCACCAAGCTCAATGAAAAACTCTGGCCCGGCTGCTTCTACGCCCGCTCCTCGCCCAACGACGTCGCCCGCGTCGAAGACCGCACCTTCATCTGCTCCCTCTCCAAAGACAACGCCGGTCCCACCAACAACTGGGAAGACCCCTACGTCATGCGCAAGAAACTCAAGGCCCTCTTCAAGGGCTCCATGCGCGGCCGCACCATGTATGTCCTGCCTTACTCCATGGGCCCCATCGGCTCGCCCATGTCGCAGATCGGCGTGCAGCTTACCGATTCCGCCTACGCCGTCGTCAACATGCGCATCATGGCTCGCATCGGCTTGCCCGTCTTCGCTGAGATCGATAAGGACGTGAAGCGCGTCGTCCCCTGCCTCCACTCCGTCGGTGCACCGCTCGCTCCCGGCGAGAAGGACGTCACCTGGCCCTGCAACGACGACAAGTACATCGTCCACTTCCCCGAGACGCGCGAGATCTGGTCCTACGGCTCCGGCTACGGCGGCAATGCCCTGCTCGGTAAAAAGTGTTTCGCCCTCCGCATCGCCTCCAACATCGCCCGCGACGAAGGCTGGATGGCCGAGCATATGCTCATCCTGGGCGTGGAAGCCCCGAACGGTGAAAAGACCTACGTCGCCGCCGCCTTTCCCTCCGCCTGCGGCAAGACCAACTTCGCCATGCTTATCCCACCCGCCGGCTTTGACGGCTGGAAAGTCCTCACCGTAGGCGACGACATCGCCTGGATTAAGCCCGACGCCAACGGCCAGCTCCGTGCCATCAACCCCGAGGCCGGCTTCTTCGGCGTAGCCCCCGGCACCTCTGCCAAGACCAACCCCAACGCCATGGCCACCCTCGCCAAAAACACTATCTTCACCAACGTGGCCCTCACTCCCGAGGGAGGTGTCTGGTGGGAGGGCATGACCGACGAGGTCCCCGCCAACCTCACCGACTGGCGCGGCAACCCCTGGACACCAGAGTCGAAGGCCCCGGCAGCCCATCCCAACGGCCGCTTCACCGCTCCCGCATCCCAGTGCCCCACCATCGATCCCGATTGGGAGTCGCCCACCGGCGTCCCCATCTCCGCCATCATCTTCGGCGGCCGTCGGCCAACCACTATGCCGCTCGTCTACCAGGCCTTCAACTGGTCCGGCGGAGTCTACGCCGGAGCCACCATGGGTTCAGAGACTACCGCAGCGGCAGGAGCACCCGTAGGCACCGTCCGCCGCGACCCCATGGCCATGCTCCCCTTCTGCGGCTACCACATGGGCGACTACTTCCGTCACTGGCTCCGCATGCAGCGCAACCTCTCCGCCACCCCGCGCGTCTTCCACGTCAACTGGTTCCGCAAGGATGAGGCAGGCAAATTTCTCTGGCCCGGTTACTCCGAGAACATGCGCGTCCTCAAGTGGATCGTAGACCGCGTCCGTGGCCGCGCCATCGGCAAAGAAACTCCCATCGGTTGGACCCCGCACTATGACGACATCAACTGGCAAGGCCTTGACTTCCCCCGCGAGACATTCGACGAACTCCAGAAGGTTGATCGCGCCCAATGGCGCAAAGAAGTCATGGGCCACGAAGAGCTCTTCCTACTCCTCCACGATCACCTCCCACCAGAGATGGTCTACGAAAGAGAGCTCCTC
>JANYER010000251.1 GCA_025359825.1 Granulicella sp. | reverse complement strand
CCCGCAGGGTCTCGCGCTCCACCGCTGCTGCTCCAAGCTGTTCATGCAGGGAGTCGAGGAACGCTCCGATATCTGCGGTCTGCGTGGTCATCTGCGCACGAGCGGCGGTGATGATGTCGGCGCGCAAGCCGAGGCGCTCTGCAATATTCAAACCCGCCGAAGCACCGGGCACACCAAGCCGCAGCTCATACGTCGGCGTGAGGGTCTGCTGGTCGAATCCCACTGCGGCGTTCAACACACCGGCGTGGTTCGCGGCATAGACCTTCAACGAGGTGAGGTGGGTGGTGATGCAGCACCAGGAGTTGAGCGTGAGGAAGTGCGACGCAATCGCCACGGCCAGTGCCGCACCTTCCTCAGGGTCTGTGGCCGAGCCAAGTTCGTCCAACAGCACCAGTGAGTCGCTGGTGGCGTTGCGCGAGATGTGGTCGAGGTTGACGACGTGCGCGGAGAAGCTGGAGAGGTTGCGCTCAATCGACTGCGCATCGCCAATGTCCGCGTAGACACTGGTGAAGAGCGGCAGCTTCGCCTCTTTGGCCGGGACAGGGATGCCAGCCTGCGCCATCAGGGCCAGCAGTCCCAGCGTCTTCAGCGAGACGGTCTTGCCGCCAGTGTTGGGTCCGCTGATGATCAACTGCTTGGCGTTGCGCGGCAGCAGAATCGTCAACGGCACAGGGGATGCCGGCGCCGTATCGTCCTCGCGACTGGCAGCTCTCATGCGCAGCTCGAGCAGCGGATGACGTGCGCCGGTCAACGCAATCTCCGGGACCTCCACCAAAAAAATCGGGCGAACGCAGTTCAGGGTCTCAGCAAATCGTGCGCGGGCGGCGTGGGACTCCACCTCTGCCAGGATGCTGGTGCCGAGATGAATCGCGACCGCATTCTGTCCCAACGCACGGGTCATGGCGACCAGGATGCGATGGATCTCAGACTGTTCTTCATCCAGCAAACGGACGAGTTCGTTGTTCTGCTCGATGGTCTCGAGCGGCTCCACGAACACTGTCTGTCCGGAAGAGGAAGATCCATGGATGACCCCGGGAACCTTGCGCTTGAACTCTGCCTTCACCGGAATGACGAATCGTTCGCCGCGCACGGTAATCAGCTCATCCTGCGTGCTGCCGCCGTCGGAGAGCGCGCGAAGGGAGCGGCGCAGACTCTCTTCAATGGCACGATGCTGCCGCTCCATCGCCTTCCGAATGCGGCGTAGCTCGGGCGAGGCATCGTCGTTCAGGCTACCGTCCGCTTCAATCTTTCCGCGCAGCAGCCGCAGCAGCGGGGCGAGGTCGTAGTCCAGCAGCGGGGCGGAGAGCTCAGCGATGCCCGGCCAGTTGTACCGCGTGGCATTGAGCGCAGGATCGACCAGCGTGCGCCAGGCTGCCACTCGCTCGACAACCTCCAACAAATCGCGGATCTGGATGGATTCGAGCGCGGCACCATCGATGCCGGCCATCTCCAGCAGCGTGGTGGGGTCGAACATGCCGCGAAAGTCGAAGCTGCCGCCGGCGACCAGCATGCGCTGCATCTCGGCGGTGCGCTGCTGCTGCAGGTCGATCCAGGCAAAGTCGGAGCAGGGCTCCAGCGCGAGCACCCAGGCGCGTCCCAGCGGCGAGAAGGTGCGGCCAGCGATATGCTCCCGCAGCCGCGGCCACTCCAGCGACGCGGAGCTGGCTTCATGCAAAGGGGACGGAATATTGGGGAGTAAAGACTGCGAGTTCACACCTATCATCGTACCCGTCGGCACGGCAGGTACGACACTCAATGGAACCAGCGTGGGCCGGAGTGCGTACGAGATAGAAGAACAAGGCTGAGACTTGAACCAGATAGGCGTCTCTACCCGCGTGAGGTGTGTGATGGTCTGTGCATCCTGTGGAAGTAAGGCAACATCGGTGGGGCGATTCTGCCCGCACTGCGGCGTCCCATTCAGCAACCCTGTTGCCCCGCCCAGCCCTTATCCGCAAAGCGCGTACGCGTGGCCAGCCTCGCCGATCGCCCGGGTCGCAGGACGTATCCAGCACAATCTGCAGACACTGGGCGGTCTCTGGATCGCCTACGGCGTGCTCCGCCTGCTCACCGGCTTCGTGGGAATGTTCTTTCTACGGTCGTTTGCGCGGCATCCATTCAGCGTGCACCGGCACTACATCTCCATGTTTGATACAGGATTTCCGTGGGCTAGCGGAATTCTCCCCTTCGTCGGCACGGTCACAATCGTTGGAGTAACACTGGCGCTGTTCGTCGGCTTCAGCCTGCTGAATCGCAAACCATGGGGTAGAACGTTGGGTATTGTCGCCGGCATCCTGGCGCTTTTTACCTTCCCGGTCGGTACGGCGCTGGGCCTCTATACGCTGTGGGTGCTGGCCCCTACGCAGGCCAGGTTTGAGTACGACGCCATCGCTGACCGCAGTTGATCTCTGCCTAAGATTTAGAATGAAAGCATGAATTTTCCCGTGACACGCCTGCGGCGGCTTCGTCGCACGGAGGCGATGCGATCGTTGGTACGCGAGACCCACCTGCGCCCTTCGTGCCTTATCTATCCGCTGTTTATCTGCCCCGGCGAGGGTGTGCGCAAAGAGATCAGCTCCATGCCGGGCGTCTTCAACCTCTCATTGGATGAGGCGATGAAAGAGGCGGAGACTGCCGCATCGCTGGGGCTGGGCGGACTCCTGCTCTTCGGTCTTCCTGCGGAGAAGGACGAGATGGGCACCGGCGCCTGGGCTGCTGACGGCGTCGTCCAGACCGCTCTGCAGGCCTTTAAACAAAATCGCAAGCTCGACTCGCTGATCCAGATCGCCGACGTCTGCCTGTGTGAGTACACCTCGCATGGTCATTGCGGACTTGTAGCTAGAGACCCGTACGCCCGCGACGGCGAGCACTTCCAGGTGGAGAATGACTCCAGCGTCGCGCTGCTGGCCAAGGCTGCTGCGTCACTCGCTGCGGCGGGTGCAGATATCGTTGCCCCATCCGACATGATGGACGGCCGGGTTGCCGCCATGCGCGATGCTCTGGACGCCATTGGCCACCAGCAGACACCCATCATGAGCTACGCGTCCAAGTTTGCCTCGGCCTTCTACGGACCCTTCCGCGAGGCGGCCGACTCGGCCCCGCAGTTCGGTGATCGTCGTGGCTACCAGATGGATGGAGCTAACCTGCGCGAGGCGATGCGCGAGATCGACCAGGACATCGCCGAGGGTGCGGACATGATCCTGATGAAGCCCGCGATGCCATATCTCGACGTCATCCGCGCAGCACGCGAGCGTTGCGAACTGCCTTTGGGGGCGTATCAAGTCTCAGGCGAGTATGCGATGTTGCACGCTGCCTTCCAGCGCGGGTGGCTGGAGCAGGACCGCGCCATCCTGGAGTCGCTCCTCTCCATTCGCCGCGCCGGTGCGGACTTTATCGTCACGTACTTTGCCAAGGATGCTGCGAGGTTGCTGGGGTAGTTGCTTTTATAAAACCGCGATTGAAGTGACAACTCTGATCGCTTCAGACGTGGGCAGCATCAGGTGCTGGGTGAATGGCCTGTGCTACCAGGCGAACGCCCAAAGCCGCACATACTCGGCTCACAGTGTCGAACCGGGGTGCGCTACCGGGACGCAATGCCTTGTATAGGGCCTCCCGCGTAATTCCAGCCGTCTTTGCTATTTGAGACATTCCTTGAGCCCGAGCAATGTCGCCTAGCGCCGCAGCCAGCAAAGCGGCATCGTTGGCCTCCAGGATGTCGGTCAGGTAGGCAGCGATTGAGGCTTCGCTGTCGAGGTAGGGTGCTGCATCAAATTCGGGCAGTTCGGCGACCTTAATTCGTTTGCTCATCGAATCGTTCCTCTCCTCAATCCAGCAATGCCGCTAAGGATTGAGCGCGCTTGATGTCTTTCTTCTGTGTTCGCTTCGAGCCGCCCGCCAGTAACACGATGATTTCAGAACCGCGCTCCGTGAAGTACAAGCGCCATCCCGCGCCGAAATGGATGCGCAACTCAGAAACGCCCTCTCCAACCGGCTGAACGTCCCCCATCAAACCCAGTTCCAGACGCTTAATGCGAGCCACGATTACGCCACGAACCATCCCATCTTTCAGGCCGTCGATCCAGGAATTGAATTCGGGTAGTGGCCGAATCGAAGGCATACACTAAATGTAATCGAACGATTACAAAACGTCAACAGAGTCATAGCCGTCTAAGACCGCAAACTAGACTTATGGACGGCGTCTACCCTTGCGTCTGGATCTCGTCGAACTCTGCGAAGACGTCTGCAACAGAGACGCGGATCGGCGTACCTTCCATGCTGAACTCGCCGTTAGGCGTCTCCTGCAGACCGTTGCTGCTGGCTACCCATGCGTGGCGGGTCAGCGGGTCGATTACCCAGATAGCACCGACGCCCATGGCAATGTAGTCGTCGATGCGCTCCTGAAGCCGTTGTACTCGGTCTTCGGGCGAGAGGATCTCGATGCAGATCCAAGGTGCATTGCGGACGATTGGGTCGGCAGGGTCGCTTTGGTGCAGGATGCAGAGATCAGGGATGCGGTACCGCGTGGGTGAGACCTGCACGCGCTGCTCCGGCAGGGCAACCGTCTTCCAGACGCGCCGATTCATGTGGAAGGCTGCAAAAAGAATTCCTTGCAGCAATGCGTGAGGACGTTCACCCAAATTTCTCTCCTGGAGCTCACCATCGATGTAGTCGCAGTCTGGCCGATAGCTGGTCTTGAGATACTCACTGACCGGGATGAGAGTCGCGCTCGCCATGGCGTTAGTATCGCTCTGAAATCCGGTATTCGCCACCTTAAATGCCAGCAAAAGCGCACGGTTCCCTCTCGGAGGTAAAATTATCAGGTTATTCCTAAGTACAGGATTGGAGATTTCCTTGGCAGATACGATCTACGACGTTGTAGTACTTGGCGGCGGACCCGCTGGATATACTTGCGCAATTCGCGCCTCACAGTACGGCCTCAAGGCCGCTTTGATCGATGCAAACGACCGCCTGGGCGGCACGTGTCTGCTGTGGGGCTGCATCCCCACCAAGGCGATGCTGTTCTCCGCCGAGCTGTGGGACCACCTGAAGCACGCCGACCGCTACGGCATCGACGTCGCCGCGCCCAAGCTGAACTGGAAGGGTGTTCTGGCGCGTAAGGATGACGTCATCACGCGTCACACCAAGGGTCTCGACTTCCTGATGAAGAAGAACAAGATCAACGCACTCAAGGGCTATGGCCGCCTGACCGGACCTGCCAAGGATGGCGTCTTGTCGGTCGAAGTGAAGCTGACCGACGGTAAGACCGAGACCCTCAAGGCGAAGAAGATCGTACTGGCTACCGGCTCCGACGCTCGTATGCTGCCGGAGTACAAGGCCGATGGCACCATCCTGACCAACTACGAGATCCTCAAGATCGACGAGATGCCGAAGTCGCTGGTGGTGATCGGTTCGGGTGCGGTAGGGGTCGAGTTTGCTTCCATCTTCAAGAGCTTCGGCGCAGAGGTCACCATCCTCGAGATGCTGCCGCGCGTGGTGCCGGTGGAAGACGAAGACATCAGCAAGGAGCTGCTCCGCCTCTACAAGAAGCGTGGCATCGATGTGAATCTGTCGATCAAGGACACCAAGATCGTCAAGAACAAAGAGGGTGCTCTGGTGAGCTGGACCGACTCCAACGGCAAGCCGCAGACCAAGCAGGCGGAGAAGGTGCTGGTCGCCGTCGGCCGCTCCCCACGTACTGCTGATATTGGCCTGGACAAGACCAACATCAAGACCGATCGCAACTTCATCATGACCAACGAGTGGATGGAGACGACCGAGCCCGGCGTCTATGCGATCGGCGACATCGTCGGTGGACTGCCGCAGTTGGCGCACGTCGGCGCGATGGCCGGCCTGGTCGTGGCGGCGAAGATGGCCGGCAAGTACGCTCGTGCCATCAACCGCACCCGCATCCCCGGCTGTACCTACACCGATCCGCAGATCGCCAGCGTCGGCCTTACTGAGGCGCAGGCCAAGGAGAAGGGCTTCCAGGTCAAGGTTGGCAAGTTCCCGTTCGTCGGCAACTCCAAGGCCACCATCGTCGATGCGCACGACGGCTTCGTGAAGGTGGTCAGCGATGCCAAGTACGGCGAGATCCTGGGCGTCCACATCATCGGACCCTACGCGACGGAGATCATCGCTGAGGCCGTTACCGCGATGGAGCTGGAGGCGACTGTGGAGGAGATGATGTTCACTATCCACGCTCACCCCACCGTGGCCGAAGCGTTGCTGGATGCCTTCAGCAGCGTCGAAGGCATGGCCATCAACGTCTAGGGCTTACGATAATTTGCAGTTGTACTGGGTCCTTCGTTTACGCTGATATTGAGGCGTGGCGAGGGACCCTCTCTTTTTGCAATCTGACGTGGGCAGCGTTCTTCATTTGTTAGTGCTGCAAGATTCGGTCGGATAGAATCGTCGAAAGCCTTCCGGGAGGTCTCACCGATGCATAACGAGTTCACCGCAGTCATCGAACGCGACGGAGAATGGTTTGTCGCGTGGTGTCCGGAGATCCCTGAAGCCAACGGCCAGGGAAAGACCGTGGAAGAGTGCAGGCTCAGTCTGTCGCAGGCAATCTCACTTGTCCTCGATGACCGGCGAGAGGACGCCCTGCGCGGAGCCCCTCCCAACTCATTGCAAGAGCTGGTTACCATCGGATGAAGCGTGACGATCTTCTGCGGCACCTTCGCTTGAATGGCTGCTATCTCAATCGGGAAGGTGGAGCACACTCGCTGTGGGTTACCCTTCAAACGGACTGATGCAGGCTGAGCCCCGTCACAAAGAGATCGCGGAGATGCTGGCTAGAAGCATCTGCAAGCGACTGGGCGTGCCTGATGCCGGAAAGCAATAAATGCACGTAAACCTCCTCCATCTCGGTCGCATCTCGTATGCGGAAGTGCTTCCAACC
>JANYER010000220.1 GCA_025359825.1 Granulicella sp. | reverse complement strand
CGCACGTCGTCAACCTCGACCACATCTCGCGCAACGCCACCAGCGACTCACTGGTGCTGCTGGATGAACTTGGCTCGGCCACGGACCCCGAAGAGGGTGCAGCACTGGCCGTGGCGATTGCGTCACACTTCCTTACACTCAACGCCTGGTGCTGCATCACCACCCATCTCACGTCGTTGAAGGTCTACGCCGCGAACCACGCCGGCGTGCTGAATGCAGCGGTGGGCTTCGACCAGCAGACGCTGACGCCGACGTATGAGTTGCGACTTGGTGTGCCCGGTGCTTCGGCGGGTTTGAATATTGCAGAGCGCCTCGGCTTGCGCGCCGACATCATTACCGCCGCTCGTGCGCAGATGACCACGCAGACCGCAGATATCGGAGCGTTCCTCGACTCCCTGCATGAACAGCTTGGAGCAGCAGCGGTGGAGCGCGAAACCTTGCGGGAGCGCGAGAAGGAGCTCTCCCGTGAGAAGGCACGCGTTGAAGTCGAAGGACGCGTCGAGCAGAAGGCCCGCACCAAAGAGCTGGAGGGCAAGCTCAACTCGCTGCTGGAGGACTTTGCCTATCAGCTTCGCGAGACCGTGAAGGCGATTGACGATAAGACCATCGCGCAGAAGATCCAGCGTGACTCCGACCTGCGTATGTCGCGGGTGCGGCGCGAGTTTTCGGAGCAGTTCAACTCCACCGTCGTCGCCCACACTACCCGCGCCGATAAGAACGATCCCGCTGCTCAGCCGCATGTTCCCAAGGGCATTAAAGTGGGGGACCTGGTGAAGCTGAAGTCACTTGGCCGCCAGGCACGGGTCGATCGCGTGATCGATGCCAAGAACTTCGAAGTATCGATGGGGCCGCTGAAGATGCGCGCGGCCATCACTGACATTGCGGAGGTGGAGACGGTTAAGGTTGCGACTCCGCTGGAGGCCGCACGTAGACGCGGCAACGTCACCGTCTCCACCTCGCAGAACTCCGACTACCTGTCGTCCGAGATCAACGTGATTGGCCGCACCGCGGATGAAGCCCAGTCCGAGGTGGAACGCTACCTTGACCAGGCTTTTCTCGCCGGGCTACCGCGCGTTCGTATCGTGCACGGTACTGGCATGGGCGTCCTGCGACGTACGCTGCGGGAGTATCTGAAAGGCCACCCGCACGTGTCTGAAGTCACCGAGGCGAGCCAGAACGAGGGTGGGCAAGGGGCGACGCTGGTCGAGCTACGCCAGTGAACCCCAGTACCCTTATGTTGGCCATTGCCTAAACCTCTTCCTATCAAAGTGCAAATTGCTCGATCAGCTAACTGGAGACGGGATAATAACCAGCATGGGACTAATTACGGAATCCATAGACAGGCTGCCCAAATGGGCAAGAATTGCTCTGATGCTCGTTGGTCTAGGGGCAATTGTGTACGGAATTGCGACTGAAGGTTGGACATTCCTACTTAAAGCAATCTTTAGTCCTGAAATTTAGCTTTGCGTGGGTTAGCGAACGTAATTATCAAATTGCCAGGTCGTTTCAAAGTTAGATCAAGATGAAGTATGTCACTGGAAATCGCCGCCGCGATGCTGTAGCCAACCTGATGCTTCTTGAAGTTCGGATACGGCGCGCTTATCTAAAGCTTCGGCCCTCCTGTAACGGTAGCCGTCGATACTAATTTCATTTGGCTTGATTAATATCGATTGGCGTTTGATTGGACCGGGAAGCTTTTCGCCTACTATCTGAATCGTTCGATATACAACTTGGTATTCGATGGTTGACTGAGCTTTTGTGATCATCCAGCGCCCGAGGTAAAGAGATTCCCCATCACCGTTACTCATTACTGGATTTTTCTTGTGATGCTCGTAGACGATTCCTGACCAGATAAGTACTCTGCCATCTTTCGAGAAGAAAATAAGTCTTGCGCCAGCAGATCGGAGGTTAGGATCAATCGTCTTAGGCGCCTTCTCCCATTTGAGGTTCTGCTCAAGCCATGCGCCATGCAAAACGCCCTCCTGTGCGGGAAGGCGTTGTGTGCAGAAAACGAGGATCAGAAAGAATATCGTACGCATTATTGTCTTGTGTGCGTCGAAGGCGCCTATCGCCGTGCGCGCAGCACTCAAATTCTCATGGGCATGAGGATGTAGCGGTACTTGACGTCTTCGTTGGTGTCTTCGGGGCGCATCTGGCCGGCGGACTGGGCGTCCTTGAACTCCAGGCGGACTTCGCCGGTGTTGCCGATGGCCTTCAGGAAGTCGATGAGGTACTGGCTGTTGAAGCCGACTACCAGCGGATCGTAGTTGTAGGGCGTCTCGATGGTGTCTTCCGACTCGCCCGCATCGGTGGAGGAGGAGGAGAGCTTGAGCTCGTTCTGCTCCAGGCGAATCTTGATTGCGCCGGAGCGCTCGTCGGCGAACTGGGCGACGCGCTGGATGCAGCCCATCAGGTCTTCGCTGCGGACGATGACGAACTTGTTATTGTCGCGGGGCAGCACGGCCTCGTAGTTGGGGAACTGGCCGGTCAGCTTGCGGCTGGTCAGGACGCGTCCGCCGATCTTGAAGAACAGGGTCTGATCGTCGTCGGCAAACTCCAGCGTCTCGGAGTCGGTGTTGCTGAGCAGGCCGGAGAGCTCGCTGAGCGCCTTGCGCGGGATCAGGGTCTTCTTCTCGCCGGAGATGCCTTCGTGGGTCTCGCCGGTCTTCTCGATGTGGGCCAGGCGGTGGCCGTCGGTGGCGACCATGGCCATGCTCTCTGCCTTGAGGACCAGCAGCGCGCCATTGAGCGTGTAGCGGGACTCTTCGTTGGAGATGGCGAAGATGGTCTTCGAAACCATGTTTTTGAGCGATGCGACCGAGACCTTGAAGGCACCGGAGCTGGGGAACTCGGCCACCTGAGGGAAGTTGGCGCGGGCCATGCCGACCATCTTGGTGTTGGAACGGCCGGCGCGAATCTGGACCCAGTGGTTATCCATCAGCTTGATGGAGATATCGCCCTCGGGCAGCAACTTGATGTAGTCGTACAGCTTACGGGCCGGGATGGTGCAGGCTCCGGGCTTCTTCACCTTGGCCGCACAGCTGGTCTTCAGGCTCTGGTCGAGGTCGGTGGCGGTGATGGTCAGCTTGTCGTCTGCGGCTTCGAAGAGGAAGTTCGACAGGATCGGAATGGTGGTCTTGCGCTCGACGACGGACTGCGCGGCGGTAAGTTCACGCAGAAGCTCCGCGCGGGAGACGGTGATCTCAAGGTTTCCGGTGGGCGCTGCTGCGGTCATCTCGGGCTCCTGAACATCGGTGGTGGTGGCTGTCGTCACTGGGGTTCTCTCCGTCTTTGGGGGTCTTGCCAAACTGTACACCGAACCGGGCAGGTGCTGCACGAAAGTCGCTTGGCCGTCTGCTTGATTCTAGGGGTGAAGGTACTGTGAGCGCGATAGATTTCTTTGTGGAAAGCGAGGGTGATTGTGTGTGACGCAGGATGGAGGCTGCAAACGGTGAAGGGGCGCGTACTGCTTCTAAAAAACAGAGTGAAATAAGACTAAAAACCAGTAGTAGTACTCGTTGTCGCTTGAAAAGTGGATAACCTGCCGATGTCTCGGTAGACCATTGGGTTAGGCAGGGTCCCGGTTTTAGGAAAGCTGTCTGGTGAAAACGAATGCTTCGGATCATCCGGTACTGGTCGCGTGGAACGGTCCTGTTTCTCCCACTTCTACACAGGCCGCTCCCCCGTTGCCAGAGAAGACCGTGTTGCTTTGGTGCAAATTGAGTTGAAGTGTTGAAGTTATAACCCTTTACGACTTCCATTTTTTTCACACAATAAGCTGTAGGACGTGGATAATCGGAGATATTTGCGAGGCCGTCTTCCATGAATATTTCAATCTTCGGCGCTACCGGGGCGACAGGAAAACTGTTGACCGACCGGTGTCTCGCCGCAGGACACAGAGTAAAAGTATTGGCCCGCGACCCCCGCAGCTTCCGCTTTGCAGGGTACGTCGAGACCATCCAAGGGGACGCCAAGGACCCAAGAGCAGTGCGCGAGACGGTCCAGGGTTCTGACGTCGTGCTGACCGCCCTTGGCGCTCGTTCGCTGCGTAAGGAAGACGTGCTGGAGGAGGCTGTGCCGCTGATTGTCCGCTCCATGCAGGAGCAGGGAGTGCGCCGAATCATCGCCCTCGGCTCGGCCGGTGCGCTGCCTAACGCGATGGACAAGCAGCCTGCTTACCGAAAGTGGATTGTGGAGAACATCGTCTATAGGACGCTGCTACGGTGGCCGGTGGCGTCGCAGCGGGCGCAGTATGCAGCACTCTCCACCAGCGGGCTGGATTGGACGATGGTGATGCCGCCTATGCTGGTCAACGACCCTGCCAAAGGCAACATCCGCGTCGACCCGGATGCTTTGCCGCCGGGAGCGAGCCGCATCTCACGCGTCGATGTGGCGAACTTCATGATGCAGCAGATCGGCAACCCTGAATGGGTCGGCAAGGGCGTTTACCTCTCCTGGTAGCGATTTTTACTGTAAGTGCGCCCTTACGCCGGGCGGGCGCTACTTCGTAGGGTGTTGGACGCTTCGCGTGAGACAACTGCTTTAGCTTAAGGTCTCCATCAGCTTGTTCAGGGTGCGGTTAAGGTCCTTATCGTTGCGGCGCTGCTCATCGATCTTGGAGATGGAGTGCATCACGGTGGTGTGGTGCTTGCCGCCGAACTGGCGCCCGATTTCAGGCAGGGAAGCCTCGGTGAGCTGCTTGGCCAGGTACATCGCAATCTGGCGCGGCACGACGATCTGGCGGGAGTTGTTCTTCTGCTTCAGCTCCGCCACGCGCATGCCGAACTGCTCGGCGACGGTGCGCTGGATGGTTTCGATGGTGATCTTGCGGACCTGCGTGTCGATGAATTGCTTGAGGCACTGCTGCGTGACGGCGAGAGTAATCTCGACGCCGTGCATGGAGCACCAGGCGATCAACCGTACCAGCGCGCCTTCGAGCTCACGCACATTCGTCCGCACATTCGACG
>JANYER010000140.1 GCA_025359825.1 Granulicella sp. | reverse complement strand
GAGCGGGCGGCTGGACGGGGTGCCGGGGGTGAAGGCGGAGTATTCCTCCTGGCAGGAGCTGGAGAGCAAACTGGAAACGATGCTGGCGGGTGCGACGCGAGTGGCGATGCAGTACTCGCCGCGCAACGCGATTATGTATGTGTCGATGGTGGATGCCGGGACGGTGGAGGTGCTGCGCGGATTGGGTAAGGAGATTGTGTCTTCGGCAAACCTAGTGAGCCAGTTTGAGGCGGTGCTAAGCGAGGAGCAGATTGCGAGTCACTTTGAGGCGCAGCGGCGGCTGGACCCTATTCTGGAGGCGGGGTGGAAGGAGATGGGACGGCGGGTGCGGGCGGCCAAGACACCGGGTGAGGGTGGGGCGGACGAGTTCAGCATGGTGGAGTTTCTGACTGCCGCGATTGAGCGCGAAGGGATGATGACAGAGCATGGGCCGAATGTGAGCGTGGGGCCGAACTCGGCGGACTCGCACTATGAGCCTTCGCGAGCTTCGTCGCGAGTGATTCAGAAGGGTGACTTTGTACTGATCGATATCTGGGCGAAGATGGCGGGGCGCGCGGACGCGATCTGGTACGACATTACGTGGACGGGCGTGGTAGGTCGCGAGCCAACGGAGCGGGAGCAGCTGGTGTTCGATACGGTGCGGGATGCGCGGGACGCTTCGATTGTGGTGGTAAAGGCGGCGTTTGCTGCGGGCACTCCGATTGCGGGTTGGGAGGCGGACGATGCTGCACGGGCGGTGATTACGAAGGCGGGTTTTGGGCCAACCTTTACGCACCGGACGGGGCACAACATTGCGACGGAGCTGCATGGCAGCGGGGCGCATCTGGACAATCTGGAGACGCACGATGAGCGGCTGATCCTGCCGAATACGTGTTTCTCAGTGGAGCCGGGGTGCTATTTCCCGGGTGAGTTCGGCGTGCGCAATGAGGTGAATATGATCACGTACAAAGGCAGGGCCGAGGTGACCGGGCGGATGCAGACGGAGCTGGTGCGGATCTAAGAGGTATCGCCCTCATGATCTTTGTCATGAGGGCGATTTGCAGCAGATTTACTGCGGCAGAACGATGTTCAGGGGCGTGTGCCGATGGTGTTGTCGCGGGTGGCGACGGCTACGGGATTGATGGTAGGAGCGGCTACGCCAACGATTTGATTGACGCTGCCACTACCACTCCAGTTGGAAGCCCATATGCTACCGGATGCGTCAATCGCGACGGAGCCGTGCATCGCTCCGAGGACGCCGCCGAAGAATCCTTTGGACGGCGAGAGCGCGGTGCCGGTAGGGCTGAACTCGCTGATGCCTGCGCTTTGGAAGTTGGAGACCCAGATGTTTCCGACTCCATCGACAGCGATGTCGCTCGGCCCGAGGAGGCCGCCACCGGTGAAAGGGCTGCCAGCGAGGGCCGCGCCACCATTAGACATTGCGGTGAGGCTGTTTGCGGCGTAGTTGGCACCCCAGGCGTTGTTGGAGTGGTCAATCGCAACAGAGATGACCTGATTGCCCGCAGGGTAGCCAGACGCTCCAGAGAGTGCGGTGCCGGCCGGAGAGATCTTGACGAGACTCTGAGGATTGCCGCCGGAGCCACCATTATTGGCGACCCAGATGTTTCCGTTGGTATCAAGCGCGATAGAAGTGGGGTTGAATATGCCGCCGACTGTGTACGAGCCGAGACCGAATCCTGTGAAGTTCGCTTTCACCAGGGCGGACGCGGAGTTCGAGGCGGAACCGATGTACAGGAGAGAGTTGGTGGCGTCGATGGCGAGACCACCAAAGCCAGCGACATAATCTTTGCTGAAGTCGTAGTTGGAGCCGTTGCCCGGCTCGTAGCCCCAGTTCGCGGTTGGATCTGTGAGGAGCGCGCCAGTCTTGCTGATCTCTGTGACACCGTAAGAATTATTGTCCACCCAGAGGTTGTCGTTCTGATCGACGGCGAGGACCTGGTTATAGTTGTTTGCGCTGAGCTGGCTTTGGCTATTGGGAGCTCCGACGACGTAATTGAGTACACCTGAATTGCTGAGTTGCGTGGCGGTTCTGTTCTGACCGCCAACTGCCCATACGTTACTCTTGCTATCTAGGGCTAGATAGTTGGTCGCGAGGATGCTGGGAGTTGTGTAGACGATGGCGATGGACCAGTCGTTAGGGATGCCGGTGTAGGTCTGGGTGAACGAGTTATAGACGGCGGGCAGCGTGGGCTGGAAGGGTGGAGTTCCGGTGACCAGGTTGAAGAGGGCGGTGACGTTCTGGGCCGGGTGCAACGTGATGTTCAACATAGCCTGAACAGTATTCAAAGGCGCGGTGCCCCCGGAGGGAGTGGTAGCAGTGAAGAGTGTGCTGCACGGCGCGCCGGCGCCATTGGAGTTGACGCAGGTAGCGAGGATATCGGCGAGGGTATTGATCTCGGAGACTGGGATTGCCCCAAGTCCGCTGGGGGTTAGAGCGTTGGGAAGGCCAGTGGTGATGCTTGCAAGGTTGGCGGCGGTGGTAAATGCATTGGTCAGGCCAAGTATGTTGGTCGCGCTGGTGGAGATGGCGATGGGGGTGGGGTTGGTTCCAACAGGTATGGTCGTGAAGGGAGCCAGTGCGGACATGGCGGCGACGGTGGTGACCTCATTGATCGTGATGAAGGTGCTGGAGGTAAGAGCACCGCAGGGACCCAGAGCGGCAATTTCGGCGAGGGCAGGGTTGGAGGTGCTGGCACCGAGGCCGGGGTTGCCACCTAATGCAAGGAGGTAGACCAGGGTTGAAGAAGAGGGGCACGTGTAGTCCGAGGTGATGCGGAACGCACCGTTAGCGCCGGTGGTGACGTAACCCTGACCACTGGTATCGGTCGATACTCCAGAAGCTCCCGTGTTGAGGAGTGAGGTATTGACAGTGCCGTATCCTGTGGCGCTCGCGGCAACAAGGTACACGGCCGCACCGACTACAGGTGCCTGACCCCCATGGACGTTGCCGCGCAGACCTTGACTAGCGGGGTTTGCGGTAGCAGGAGCGACGGCGTCAAAGGAAGCTGCACAGCCTGACAATAACAAGGGGGCAACGAGCGTTGCTGCAGCCAGGGCGAGCATGAAGGAGCGAGTCGACTGCGGAGGGCAGGAGTGACGCATGGTGGCCTCTTCTATAGAAGGATAGGGTCGATGCAGGCTACAGGTCCCGGTCAAGCATGCATGTGGTACATAATACTCGCGGCGGAACGACCCGGGATGAGGGGTTTGGCTTCAGCAGACTATTTGCTCTGTTGCGGGGAGCGTAATTTGCGATGGATTGGGATGGTCGTACCGAGGCTGAGGACTGGTATCATCGAATACGGAATGACTACTAAAGTACAGACTTCGGCGCAGGCCGCCGAAAAGTCCAATTCGATGCAGGCGCTGGTAGTGCTGGTGGCTGGATGGCTGGTTCCAGGAGTTGGACATTTTCTGCTGAAAAAGTGGATTCGCGGTTCCCTGCTGCTGGTGTCCATTGCATCCATGTTTGCGATTGGACTGGCGTTGAAGGGGAAGATCTACTCGCCAAACACTGGCGACCTGCTGGATATTCTTAACTTTGCCGGCGATCTGGGGAACGGCCTCTTCTACTTAATCGCCAAGGCGTTGGATCTGGGACAAGGCAGCGTACAGATTGCGGTTGCAGACTATGGCACGAAGTTCATCGTGGTGGCCGGGCTGCTGAATGTGATCTCTGCGGTGGATGCGCATTCGCTGGCGACGGGGAGGAAGCGGTCATGATCTCTCACTTTGGCGCGGTCCTGTTGTTCGCCCTGTTTACGTCGGTGGTGTTTGGTATTACGCAGCGGAGTGAGCCACGGATGATGATCCGGTTTGGAGCTTTCTGCTTTGCTTTGTTTGTGGGTGGAACGATTGTGGCTAGCTGGGCGATGTGGCTGGTCAAGCACTAAGGCCAGGCATTAAGTCTGCAGCACACGAGTTTGCATCGAGTTTGAGACGCGACGGAGCCGGGATCACCTCCCGGCTTCGTCGCGTCTGTAACGCTGATTCATGTGTTGTTTAGGTGGAGTGGGCGAGGGGGATCCTGGCCTTACCATCGCCGGGCCGAATGGCTTGGCAATTTCCGGCTGATTTGGACCGATCGTTGGGCTGAAACTTTAGGGTAAGGGTTTGTAAAGGAAATGTAGCAAAGTACGGATTAAGAGGTATCCTGAGGGATATTAAATTGCTTCCTTTTGATGGTGATTGATGAGCTTACGCCGGGTAGAGAGTGAAAGTGCAAGACGTGTCGCTACAAGTGGAACTGCGACTGGAGCCAGGGGAGGCACCGTGGGAGGGACGACGTGGGCCTATGGCGGCTTCGACCCCGCTCCAGAGGCGGAGTGCGATGAGATTGTGCAGCTTGCAGCGTCGATCTGCGGTGTGCCAGTTGGCTTTCTGACGCTGCTGGATGAGCGGCAACAATGGTTTCGAGTGTCGGATGGGTTCAAGCTGGAAGAGACGCCACGCGAGATCGCCTTCTGTGCGTATGCTATCCGTCAGACGGAGCTGTTTGTGGTGCAGGATGCGCTGAGTGACTCGCGCTTCTCGAGCAATCCGCTGGTGCATGGAGAGCCGGCGATCCGCTTCTATGCCGGGATGCCGATGCACACCGCCGAAGGTCACTCGGTGGGAACGCTGTGCGTGATGGATATCCAGCCACGGATGCTGACGTTTGAGCAGGAGAACGCCCTGCAGGTATTGGGCCGCCAGGCCAGCGCACGGCTGGAATTGCGGATGCAGCGCAAGGCGCTGGAAGAGGCCATCAAAGAAAAAGACAAGGCCACGGCAGGGCTTCAAGCCAGTGAAGAACTGTTTCGGGCGTTTATGAATGCCAGCCCGTTCCTGAGCTACATCAAGGATGCGGCGGGGCGATTGCTGTTCTACAACAAGAGTTTTGCCAACCGGTTTGGGGTCGGGGAATATACCTGGCTGGGACGGACGGATGAACGGCTGTGGTCGCCGAACCTCTCGCGGTCCGCGCGCTCGCACGACCTTGAAGTGATGACCGGCGGCAAGATGGTGGAGACCGAGGAACGGATTCGCGGCGCAGATGGAGCGAGTTCTACGTGGCGATCGTTCAAGTTCCCATGCCAGGATTCAGCCGGGAACATGCTGCTGGCCGGTGTCGCCGTCGACGTGACGGAAGAGGTAGCGCGGAAGTCTGAACTGGAGCGCTACCATGCCGACCTGGAGGACGCGAACGAACAGCTTCGCAAGCTGGCGGTGACGGATGTGCTGACGGGGTTGAGGAACCGCAGAGCGTTTGAGGAACGGCTGGTGATGGAGTTCAGCATGGCGCGGCGGCGGAAGCGTGAGCTGGCGGTGCTGCTGCTGGACGTCGACAACTTCAAACAGATTAATGATCGCTACGGCCATGCCGCGGGCGACGAAGTGCTACAGAAGCTGGGTGCGCTGCTGAAGACTACGGTGCGCTTGCCTGACCTTCCTGCGCGGTATGGCGGTGAGGAGTTTGTTGTACTGCTGCCGGAGAGCGGAGAAGAGAGCGCCCTGGGGCTCGCACGCCGCATCATGGAACGAGTCGCGGCCGAGCAGTGGAACAATGAGCGAATGACGGTGAGCATCGGCATGGCCGCGATGAATGAGTCACTGGTCAACGGACTACAGTTGGTGGCACTGGCCGATGAAGCTCTGTACGCGGCGAAGCGAGCCGGTAAGAATCGAGCGATGCTGCACGGAGGGGAACAGATTCTCGGTTGATTAGAGTTCGTGGCGTAGCATTAAATGAAAGCGGCACACCTTGGAAGGTGTGCCGCTTTTACTTGCTTGTGTAGCTTTGAATCTATGCCTCTGCGTTGGGATCGCCCTGCTCGCCGGGAGCACGCTCTTCCATCTGCTTGGCAAGCTCTTCGCGCTTCTTGGTGCGGGCTTCTGCGCGCTTCTGAGCCTTCTCGTTGAGTTCGTTCTCGGCTCCGAGGAGCTCGATGAATGCCATCTCAGCAGCGTCACCCTTGCGGGGGCCGGTGCGAATGATGCGGAGGTAGCCGCCCTGACGGTCGGTGTAGCGAGGAGCTACGGTGCCGAAGAGACGATCGACAGCTTCGGGGGTCATGAGGTAGGCAGCAGCCTGGCGGCGGGCGTGAACGGTGCCGCGCTTGCCGAGGGTAATCATCTTCTCGATGATGGGCCGGGTCGCCTTGCACTTGGTGATGGTGGTCTCCACGCGATCCAGAAGGACGACGGAGGTGACGAGGTTGCGCAGAAGTGCGCGACGGTGGCTGGGGTTACGGCCTAGTTTAAATCCTGCATTACGGTGACGCATGGTGTGATCTCCTTCGACCCGGCAGTGCCGTGAGTCGGTGTTGCTGGATACTGCTCTGGGAGCAGGGTGTTGCTTCTTACTTGAAGAACGGAGCAGGGATAAAATGCTGCCCTGCTCCGTGCTTCGGTACTAAACATGCAGAATGCAAAAAACAGAAAGTGCTTCTGTTTATTTCTTTTTAGAAGTTCTCTGGCTCGTTCCCTACGAGGTCGAGATCTTCGTCGTCTTCATCTTCATCGTCATCATCGAAGTTGCCGAAGCTGGCGGCGAGAGTGGCAGCCGGCAGGACCGAGGTTGGTCCGGGGACGGGGTTGCCGTTCTCGTCGATCTTCATGCCGAGCGAGAAGCCCATCTGAGCAAGGATTTCCTTGATCTCGTTGAGCGACTTGCGACCAAAGTTCTTGGTCTTCAGCATCTCGGCTTCGGTCTTCTGGATGAGCTCGCCGATGGTTGCGATGTTGGCGTTCTTGAGGCAGTTGTAGCTGCGGACGGAGAGCTCAAGCTCTTCAACCGAGCGGTTGAGGTTCTCGTTGCGCAGGGCCGGACCGTCGTGGCCGCCTTCGTGACCCGCTTCCATCTCTTCTTCAAAGTTGATGAAGATGGTCATGTGGTCCTTGAGGAGCTTGGCCGAGAGGCCAAGAGCATCCGCGGGGAGCACAGTGCCGTTGGTCCAGATCTCGAGGGTGAGCTTGTCGTAGTCGGTGATCTGACCGAGACGCGCTGCTTCGACGAGGTAGTTGACCTTACGGACGGGAGAGTGGACGGAATCGACGGGAATGAATCCGAGGCCGAGGTCGGCGTCGAAGTTCTTGTCCGCAGAGATGTAGCCACGGCCGCGCTTGAGGCGCATCTCCATGTCGATCTTGCCGCCTTCAGAGACGGTGCAGATGTAGACGTTCTTATCGAGGATCTCGACGTCGCCATCGGCCTCGATGGAACCGGAGGTGATGACACCGGCGGAGTCGGCGCGGAGGTAGAGCGCCTTGGGGCCGTCGCCAGCGAGCTTGAAGGGGATCTGCTTGAGGTTGAGGATGATGTCGGTTGCGTCTTCGACGATGCCAGTGATGGACTGGAACTCGTGCAGTACGCCCTCGATACGAACGGCGGTTACAGCAGCGCCTTCGATGGAAGAGAGCAGGGTGCGGCGAAGTGCGTTGCCGATGGTGGTACCGAAGCCGCGCTCAAAGGGCTGTGCGCTGAACTTACCGTAGTTTTCAGTGAGTGTTTCGGTTTCGACTGCAAGACGCTTGGGCTTTTGAAAACCTCTCCAAAGCATGTGTTGCTCCTTTATCCGTCCTAGCCGCGATGCATTCTGCGAACTGGCGGGTGGTTCTGTTGCGGTTGAGTTGTAGTGAAGCTGCCATACGCTCTCCGCTAAGGGCGAAGAGCGTATGGCTAAAAATTACTTCGAGTAGAGTTCGACGATCAGCTGCTCGTTGACCGGCAGGTTGACGTCTTCACGCTTCGGCAGGGCAACAACCTTGCCGGAGAAGTTGTCGCGATTGATCTCGAGCCACTGAACGGAGCTCTGACCTGCAGCGAAGTTCTTTGCCTCTTCGAGAATGATCAAGGCCTTGGAGCCTTCCTTGATTGCGATCTCGTCGCCGACCTTGACCTGATAGGACGGGATGTTGACCTTCCGGCCGTTGACGGTGATGTGACCGTGACGGACGACCTGGCGGGACTGGCGGCGGCTGAGGGCGAAGCCGAGACGATAGGCAACGTTGTCGAGGCGTGTCTCAAGCTGCTGGAGCAGGAGTTCGCCGGTGACGCCGGTGCGGTTGGAGGCCTTCTGGTAGTAGGCGCGGAACTGGGTCTCGAGGGTGAAGTAGATGCGCTTGGCCTTCTGCTTCTCACGAAGCTGGAGACCGTAGCCGACGACCTTCTTTACCTTCTTGGACTGGCCGTGCTGGCCGGGGGGAAAGTTGCGCTTCTCAACGGGGCATTTCTCGGAGAAGCACTTGGCTCCCTTAAGGAAAAGTTTGGTTCCGTCGCGCCGGCAAAGGCGGCAGACGGGTCCTGTGTAACGTGCCATGGTATTGCTCCTGTGTGGTTCTGATGCATCTGGTGACGATCGTTTTACACGCTGGCAAGCGCTTCCATCACGATCCTGTTTGATTGTCTTCCGTGCGGGCTAAAGCCCGCACGGAAGAGGTAAAGAGTGAGCCTTATTGGCATGGCTAAAGCCATGCCCTTCCGATCCTGCTTGCAACAAAAGATCTGCTGAAAGCCAAACGATCAGACGCGGCGACGCTTCGGAGGACGGCAGCCGTTATGCGGCATCGGCGTGACGTCGCGGATCGAACGAACCTCGATACCGGTGGTTGCGAGAGCGCGGATCGCGGACTCACGGCCAGAGCCGGGACCGGAGACGCGCACATCGACCGAACGAACGCCGTGATCGCGGGCTGCGTTGGCAGCACCGACGGCCGCCTGCTGCGCTGCAAACGGGGTTCCCTTGCGGGAGCCGCGGAAGCCGAGCGAGCCGGAGGACTTCCAGGAGAGCGTGTTGCCAACCTGGTCGGTGATGGTGACGATGGTGTTATTGAAAGAAGCCTGGATGAAGACGAGACCGAATGGAACATTCTTCCGGTCGCGCTTCTTGAACTTCTTATTCTTACCGGGCTTGGCTGCGCCGCCCTTTGTATTCTGAGTCTTGGCCATGGCTTATTTCGTCACTTTCTTCTTACCAGCGACGGTTCCCTTACGGGGGCCCTTGCGAGTACGAGCGTTGGTGTGGGTGCGCTGACCGCGAACCGGGAGGCTGCGGCGATGACGGAGACCACGGTAGGACTGAATTTCAATGAGGCGCTTGATGTTGAGAGAGATTTCCTTGCGGAGATCGCCTTCAATGTTGCCCTCTGCTTCGATAACCTGACGGATGCGGTTCAACTGCTCTTCGTCGAGCGTGCCGATCTTCACGATTGGGTCAATGTCCGCCTTCGTGAGGATCCTGGCGGCGCGAGTGTCGCCGATACCGTAGATGTATGTGAGTCCGATGCGCGCCTGTTTGTTATTAGGAACGTCGACTCCAGCAATACGTGCCATGGGGTGCCTTTCAGTTTGGCTTTACGAACTGGTCGTAAAAGCGGGGTGATGGTTTACGGTCATTCCGCCGGGTTCAACGCAAGCCTTGATTTCGGCTAACTAGCCCGGTGGGGCCGAATGCTGCCAGCTAAGAAACAACAAAAGAAGCAAAACTTCTCTCGGCTTTTCTTTAGCCTTGGCGCTGCTTGTGCTTGGCATTCTCACAGATGACGCGAACTACGCCACGGCGATGGATTACCTTGCACTTGTCACAGATCTTCTTTACGGATGCGCGGACCTTCATTGTGATTCCCTTCTGGTTCGCTGCCCGGCTAAAGCCTTGCAGGCGTGATACGCAATACGACATGGCACAAGGCCATGGCTTTTGTAAAAAACCCTTGCAGTGCGAGGGGGAGTCTAGAGGCTACAAAACGTTAGCGTCTACCTGCGATACAGACAGGCCGCAACTGGTTATTTGTAACGGTAGACAATGCGGCCACGATTGAGGTCGTAAGGGCTGAGCTCAATCGCAACACGGTCGCCGGGGAGGATTTTAATGAAGTTCTTGCGCATGCGCCCAGAGATATGGGCGAGGGCCTGGTGCTTGTTTTCAAGCTCGACCTTGAACATGGCATTCGGCAGGGTCTCGACGACGACTGCCATTACTTCAATTGCATCTTCCTTCGACAAACGCTCTCCTTTGGAAGTTTGGGTGGAACCCTTATTCCTGTACTACTTTGGGCCTGCTTTTGTATTGCTTTAGATAAAGACCATACGTACCCGGCGTACCTGTACGCAGAGTACCTCTTATCATAACCCAGATTTGGGCGAAATACCTAGCGAGTAAGCACCAGGGGGCCATCTTTTGTGATTGCGACGGTGTGCTCGAAGTGAGCGCTGTAGCTTCCGTCGACCGTAACCGCAGTCCAGCCATCGGGCAGGACCTTCACTTCAGGCTTGCCGGCGTTGATCATGGGCTCGATTGCAAGCACCATTCCGGCCTTCAGACGAGGGCCTTTGCCGGCTGGACCGTAGTTGGGAACCTGGGGATCTTCGTGCATCGAACGACCGATTCCGTGGCCGACGAACTCACGGACGACACCAAAGCCGGCTGCTTCGCAAGGCTGCTGGACGGCAAAGGAGATGTCTCCGAGACGACCGCCGACCTGGCACTGCAGGATGGCTGCTTCGAGCGAGGCCTGGGTGACGTCGAGCAGCTTCTGGGTGGCGGCTGAGACTTTTCCGATCCCGTAGGTTACGGCAGCGTCCGAGTAAAAACCATCTACGATGCAGCCGCAGTCGATGGAAAGAATATCGCCCTCTTTAAGGATGCGCTTCTCGTTGGGCATGCCGTGGACGACCTCCTGATTGATGGAGGTGCAGAGCGCAGCGGGAAAGCCGTGGTAGCCCTTAAATGCGGCGATGGCGCCGAGGGAGGCGATGCGCTCCACGGCGATCCGTTCAAGGTCCATGGTGGATGCACCAGGCATGACATGCGGAGCGATAGAGTCGTGGACCTGGCGCAGGATGGCGCCGGAGATGCGCATCTTTTCGATTTCAGCAGCGGATTTGATGAAGACTGGCATAGGGAGGCGTACTGGTAATGCTTACTGGTTGCGTAGCGTTTTGAGGGCCTGCTGGATGGCGGTGGTGACAGACTCGACAGATTGATCGCCGTCGACTTCCTGGAAGCGGCCCTGGTTGCGGTAGTGTTCCACGACGGGCGCGGTCTGTGCGTTGAAGGTTCTCATGCGTTCCGTGAAAACGGCCTCAGTATCGTCTGGGCGCTGGGTAAGCGCTGCGCCTTCATTGTCGCAAAGATCTGGGGTCTTCGGCGGGTTGGAGAAGACGTTGTAGATTGTCTTGCAGACGGGGCAAATCCGGCGGCCGGTAATGCGGTGGAGCAAAACGTCGTAGTCCACCAAAATGCTGATGGCGACGATCGGGAGCGTCGTACCGTTGGCGGCGAGGTGGGAGTCCACCCATGTTGCCTGATTGAGGGTGCGGGGGAAGCCATCCAAAATGTAGCCACGGGTGGTATCGGGCTGGGTCAAGCGATCAGCGACCATCTGGTTGACGAGGTCATCGGAGACGAGTTGGCCCTGATCCATCAGGGACTTGGCAGACTTACCCAGAGCCGTGCCCTGCGCGATGTTGGAGCGAAGGATGTCTCCGGTGGAGATCTGCGGAATGCCGAAGGTAGATACGAGAAGCTGCGCCTGGGTACCCTTTCCTACGCCGGGAGCCCCTAGAAGGAGAACCGGCCCGGGCAGGAAGTTGCTATCTGCCGAGGCCGGTTGTGAGTTTGCTTCAGAGTTCGTCAATGCTGGTTCCAATAAAAAGAAAACAAGGATTTTGTTTTTTGTTGGTGAAGCTTTTCTTTACCAGCTCTTGCGTCCGCGGATGCGGCCTGACTTGGGAGAGAAGCCGTCGTAGTGACGCATTATGAGTTGCGACTCAATCTGCTGCACGGTGTCCATGGCAACGCCGACGACGATCAGGAGCGAGGTTCCACCGAAGTAGAAGTTCACGCCAAGGCCGTTGGTGGTCCAGGTGGGCAGCTTATCGAAGACCGGGCCGAGCAGCCAGAGGTGGTTGAGATGGATACCGCTGATAAGCAGCGTTGGGATGATGGAGATGATGATGAGGTACGCCGCGCCGACCAGGGTGATGCGGGTGAGCACATCGTTGATGAAGTCTGCAGTGCGCTTGCCGGGACGGATACCCGGGATGAAGCCACCGTACTTACGCATGTTATCGGCGATGTCATCGGGACGGAAGACGATCGAGATATAAAAGTAGGCGAAGAAGATGATGGCAGCGATGTAGAGGATCTCATACCACGGCTCGCCGGGAGCGATGTTGCGGAAGATGGGGCTGAAGAACGCCATGTCCGAGAGCTTCGGGCTGCCGAAGAAGCTCATACCCTGAATCAACAGCGGGGCCGACAGGATGGAGCTCGCGAAGATGACCGGCATCACGCCGCCGGAGTTCACCTTGAGCGGCAGATGGGTCGATTGACCACCCATCATCTTGCGGCCGACGATGCGCTTGGCGTACTGAACGGGGATTCGGCGTTCGGAGCGCTCGACGTAGACGATGAAGGCTACGACTGCGATCATGCCGATGATGAGAATCGCAATTGCAATCGGAGTGAATGCGCCCCATGCGTTGGTACTGGCCTTGTCGTAGAGTTCGCGGACGCCGCGCGGCAGGCCGACGACAATACCGGTGAAGATCAGCAGCGACATACCGTTGCCAATGCCGCGCTCGGTAATCTGCTCACCCAGCCACATGATGAAGGCGGTGCCGGTGGTGAGGGTCAGCACGCACATGGGGATGAAGGCGCCACGCGGGATGGTGACCATCGGAGAACCGGTGGCGGTGTTGGTAAGGGTCAGGGCGATGGCGAAGGACTGCACGATTGCCAGCAGAACCGTTACATAGCGGGTCCACTGGGTGATCTTGCGGCGGCCAAGCTCGCCTTCCTTCTGAAGCTTCGCGAGCGGCTCATAGATAACGGTGAGCAACTGGAAGATGATGGAGGCCGTAATGTACGGCATGATGCCGAGGGCGAAGATCGTCAGACGGCGAAGGTTGCCGCCGGTGAAGAGATCACCGAGGCCGAGCAGCGAGCTGGAGTTCTGATTGAAGAACTGCGCGAGCAGGTCAGCATTAATACCGGGAGTGGGGATGAACGAGCCCAGACGATAGACCGCCAACAGCCCAAGCGTAAAGAAGACGCGCTTGCGGAGGTCGGGGATGCGGAAGATGTTGGCGAACTTATCGAACATCGGGTGTGACCTCTAAATCGAAACTCGGATGATCCGGGACGAATGCCCCTTCTCTCATGGAGGAATGGCGTGGGGCTTTCGCTCCACGCCAGAAAGGGATTTAGGCTGCTACGGGCTCGCCGCCGATAAGGATAGCTTTGCCGCCAGCCTTCTCGATTGCTTCTTTTGCCGAGGCAGAGAACTTATGCGCGTGCACGGTAACGGCGGACTTGAGCTCGCCGTTGTTGAGCACCTTGATCAAGCCTTTGCGCTTGCGGAGCAGGCCTAGCGAGACGATCTTCTCGAGCGTCAGCTCCGAGTTTGCTGCGTCTGCTTCGACGACTTCAGCGATGCGATCGAGACCGAGGACCTGGTACTCCACGCGGAAGATATTGGTGAAACCGCGCTTGGGCAGGCGGCGGTGAAGGGGCATCTGGCCGCCTTCGAAGCCGCGCATCAAGCTGGAGCCCGAACGCGAACCCTGACCCTTGTGACCACGAGTGGAGGTCTTACCCATGCCCGAACCCATACCGCGGCCGACACGCTTCTTGTTTTCGTTGGCCTTCTTGGGGGCCCGGAGGTTAGAAAGATTACGAATTGCCATGTGTGTTTCCTCGCATAACGCCGGTCACCTCGTTGGATGGCCGACTCGCATTGAGTGGAGCTAATGGTACGCCCGGAGTGATGCTACTTAGTTTACGACGCGGACCAGATGCGGAACCTTGGCGACCATGCCGCGGACGGAAGGGGTGTCTTCGCGCTCGACGATCTGGTTGAGACGGGTGAAGCCGAGGCCCTTGATGACGAGCTTGTGCTTGACCGGGGTGCAGATCTTGGAACGGAAGTATTGCAGCTTGATTTTGGCGGTTGCGTTGGTATCAGCCATGACTTAAAGCTCCTCTGAATCTGAATCTTGTATGCGAAGCGCTTGGAGCTCAGCATTTGCTAGCGAAGTGCTAAAGCTCTTCGACTGACTTACCGCGCAGGGCGGCGACTTCAGCTTTGTTGCGAAGCTGGATGAGAGCATCGAACGTAGCCTTGATGACGTTGTGAGGGTTCGCAGTGCCAAGAGACTTGGTCAACACGTTCTGGATACCAGCGGCGGTCATCACGGCGCGAACCGTCTTGCCGGCGATGATTCCAGTACCTTCCGCTGCGGGCTTGAGCATAACCTGCCCAGCGCCGAAGTGGCCGAGTACCTGATGAGGAATGGTGGTCTCGGTGAGGTTGACCTTGTGCAGGTTCTTCTTGGCGGATTCGATGCCCTTGCGGATAGCCTGGGGAACTTCCTTGGCCTTGCCGGAGCCGTAGCCTACGACACCTTCCGCAGGATCGCCAATGACGACCAGTGCAGCGAAGGACATATTCTTACCGCCCTTGACGACCTTGGTGACGCGATTGATGGAGACAACCTCGTCCTTGAGGTTGAGGCGGTTCGCGTCGATCTTTTTCTTCATTGCCATAATTCGTATCGCTTTCTGGCTACCACTCTGGGCGCCTTGAGAAATCTTTCTTAGAAGTCCAGTCCGGCTTCGCGGGCTGCATCGGCAAGGGCCTTGACGCGGCCGTGGTAGAGATAACCGCCACGATCGAACACGATCTTCTTGATGCCCTTCTCCTGCGCGCGCTCGGCGATGAGCTTGCCGACTGCCTTGGCTGCTTCCACGTTGCCGCCATAGGGCGTCTCCACACCCTTCTTAGCGAAAGACGAGGCCGAGGCGATGGTTACGCCGTTCTGGTCGTCGATGAGCTGGGTGTAGATGTGGTTGAGCGAGCGGTAGACGTTGAGGCGGGGACGCTCGGCGGTGCCGGACATCTTCTCGCGGATGCGCGTGTGGACGCGCTGACGGATT
>JANYER010000074.1 GCA_025359825.1 Granulicella sp. | reverse complement strand
GCGCGGTTGCGAAGATGAACGCGATCCATGGGCGCATCGTTCTCGGCGTCGGCCTGGGGGTTGGCGATGGCGACGGTGCTGGCGATGGCGCCGCGGAGAACGATATCGCCACCGACGTTGAGCAGCACACCGGTGACCTCGGGAGTGCCGGAGAGAGCCGCATCTGCGGCGTGGCCAGCGATGAAGCTCTTCGCGAAGGAGTTGAGTGCGATCGGTGCGCGGTCGAGATGCGTGGCGGTCTGGTGGACGGAGTCGAGGCGCCAGTGGGGCTGCTGCATCTGGCCGATGGCGTTCTGCAGTTCGGACTGGTTGGGAACGCGGTTCTCTGCCGCGGCCTTCTTCCAGGCGCGGACGGCTACTTCAGCGGATGCGTCGAGCGCGCCGCCGGTCTTGTCGCGCCAGAGGTCAAAGAGGTTGAGGACCTGAAAGAGTTCCAGGGAGACGTGCTCGGCGGTTCCCTGGGATTGGGCCCAGTGGGAGAACTCACTGTCGGACTGCCAGGCACTGAGGATGTGGTTCTCGCGATCGATCTCGGCGAGGACGCGGGCTTCGGCCTGACCTGCTGCGGTGATAGAGGAAGCACGAATCTTTAGTTCAAAGGAGGTACCGAGGACGTTCTCGTGATGGAAGACATACTCATGCTGGCTGCCGGTAGCAGCGGAGAGAGAGACAGTGGTGCAGGCAAGAAGAGCAAGGATGCGAAGGCGAGTGATCATTACGGTCGAAGACCTTCCTGGCGCGCACCGGGTGCGGGCATGTTGGCGAAGTAGAGGGTGATTTCGTCTTTGGAGAGGAAGCCGTCGCCATCTTTATCGATGGATTCGAACTGGGGCTGGAGGCGGTCGGGGCACTCGGATTTAGCGAGCTTGCCGTCTTTGTTGGTGTCCCACTCGTCGAGCATCTGCTGGGCGCGCGAGGCAGGGGTTGCAGGAGGCGGGTTGAGCTCGTTCATGGTGAGCTGGCCGTCTCCGTTCTTGTCCAGCGTAAGGAGAGTCTTTGGCGCAGCGGCGATCTCAGCAGCAGAGATCGTGCCATCCTGATCGGTATCAAGTGCTCGCAGGATGGGGTCCTGACGGGTAGAGTTAGGCCGCATGCGCGGGCCAGCGGGCGTGGGCTGTGCGGCGGAGAGTGCCCTGATTTCGTCGGCGGTCAGCTTGCCGTCGTGGTTGGTATCGCCACGGTCGAAGAGAGGCTGCATCCGCTCAGGCACTTCGTCTTTAGTAAGGACGCCGTCACCGTTTTTATCCATCGCCATAAGGCGATGAATCAGCTCTTCGGAGGAGGGGGGCTCATTCATGACCATGGGGGCGGTGAACTCGTCGGCAGTGAGCTGGCCGTCTCCATTTTTGTCGAGGAGCAGAAGGGTCTTGTTGGAAGCGGCGATCTCAGTTGCAGAGAGGGTACCGTCTTTATCGGTGTCGAGAGCAACAATGGTCGGGCGGGGCGGCTGAAGTGGGCCGACAGGACCGCCGGGGCCACCTGGGCGTTGGCCAGGACCTTGAGCAAAGAGCGCAGATGGAGCGAGCAGGCAGAGAGCCAGCAGAGTTTTGTTTTTCATAAGCATCGATATTGACGTTGGTAACGCTTGATAGGACTACACGGATCAAAGAAACTGACTACTATTAAATTTGTGCTACTTCTGTAGGACAGATATGGTGGCATCCAAATCGCTTTTCGATTGAATGATGATTTTGGTGAGCAATGTTAGGCGCCAACGGTCAGCGGAACGACGGGCAGTCTACATATCATAGAGTGCCGCAGGTTTTTCGCCTTACTCACATGACGACTAAGTGAGGAGCGGAGGATGGCCTGGGTGGGTTGAAAGACCATGGCGATTGGCCAAAGGGCCGTTCGCCCGAGAAGTATCGGCTCCATCAGGTGCGCTGAAAGGCCTTGGCGATTGGCCAAAGGGCCGTTCGCCCGAGAAGCATCGGCTCCATCAGGTGCGCTGAAAGGCCTTGGCGATGTCTCGGTGGCTATAGCGTAGGGCTATGGGGCGGCCGTGGGGGCAGGCGGTGGGGTGTTCGGTTTTGCTGAGGGCGTCGAGCAGCCAGACGATCTTCTGGGTGTCGAGGGGTTGATTAATTTTGATAGCGGCGTGGCAGGCGATGCTGGCGGCGATGCGGCGACGTCGGGTGTCGGCGTTTTCGGTCTGGCGGGTGGGGTCGGGCAGGCTAAGGAGTTCTTCGAGCATGAGTTCGAGCTCGCTCCCTTCGAGGCCTACGGGCGCGGCCTTGATGGCAAGGGTGCGCGGGCCGAAAGGTTCGGCTTCGAAGCCGTTGCGTTCAAGTTCCTCGGCGAGCTCAGCAAAGACGACCATCTGGGCGGGAAGCAGGTCGATGAGGAGCGGCATGAGGAGACGCTGGCGCTGCACCTGTTCGGTGTCGCGGTCGCGCATAACCTTCTCGAATAGAACACGCTCGTGGGCTACGTGCTGGTCGATGATCCAAAGGCCTTCCTCGTTGGTGGCGAGAATAAAGGAGTCGCGAAGCTGACCGAGAGGCTTGAGGGTAGAAAGCGCGGCGAGGGTGTCGGCGAGGTGCGGATTGCCGGTGGTGGGGACGGTGAAGGCTGCAAGTTCAGGCGCTGCGCTCGAATCTTCGTAGCCGGCAGGGATGGTGCGGCCGTTGAAGTCTAGGCGTCCGGGAGATTCTGGGACAAGCGGCGAGGCAAGGGAAAAAGGGGCGGAGTCCTGTTGATACTGCTGGGTGGAGGGATCGTGTTCGGACTGACCGAACATTGCGGCAGAACGATTGGGATCGAAGACTGGATCGGGTGCGCCGGGTAAGGGGCTTACGTCGATGAGCAGAGATGAGGCCGCGGAGTGTGGGCCTCCGCTGAGAGCGGTGGCGAAGCTGGCGGCGGGACGGGCCTGAATGAGAGTAGTGCGGACGGTGTCGCGGACAAAGTCGTGAACGAAGGAAGGCTGGCGGAAGCGGACCTCGGTCTTGGCCGGGTGGACGTTGACGTCGACCTGCTGCGGGGGCATCTCGAGGAAGAGCAGGACGACGGGGAAGCTAGTGGGTGGGAGGATGTTGCGGTAGGCCTCGGAGAGGGCGTGGAGAATGAGCTTATCGCGGATGAGGCGCTGATTGACGAAGACGTAGACGGAGTTGCGATTGAGTTTTTGGAGCTCGGGTTTGGAGACGAAACCGGAGATGCGAAGGTAGCCAGGATCGGCCGGGGTATAGTCGGCATCGCGCTTCCAGGGAGGTGGCTCGGGCAGGCCGGCGCGGGTGAAGTCCATCTCGGCGGCGGTGGGGAGCATGAGGTGGAAGGTGTCTTTGCCGAAGATCTGGAAAAGGCGATCGCCGGCGTTGGCGACTGCGGGTGCGACAAGCAGCGCTTGCGTCGCGGAATGGAGCTCAAAGTGGCGCGTGGGGTAGGCCAGCGCGTAGTGGGTGACGAGCGCGGCGATGTGGGAGAGCTCGGTCTGCTCGGACTTGAGGAATTTGCGGCGGGCGGGGGTGTTGAAGAAGAGATCGCGGATGGTGAGGGTGGTACCGACGGGGAGGCCGGCGGGTTCGACGCGAAGGATGTTTCCTCCGGCGATTTCAACTAAAGTTCCTGCTTCGTCGGCATCTCCTCCAGCCGCGGCGCTAGCGCGGGTCTCGAGCGTAAGGCGGGAGACGCTGGCGATAGAGGGGAGGGCTTCTCCGCGAAAGCCGAGGGTGGCGATGGAGAGGAGGTCGTCAGAGGAGCGGAGCTTGCTGGTGGCGTGGCGCTCGAAGGCGAGGAGGGCGTCGTCGGCGACCATGCCGTGGCCGTTGTCGATGATGCGGATGAGCTTGCGACCACCGGCTTCGACCTCGATGCGGATGCGGGTGGCACCGGCGTCGAGTGCGTTTTCGAGGAGCTCCTTAACGACGGAGGCGGGACGCTCGACGACCTCGCCAGCAGCGATCTGGTTGGCCACGAGGTCAGAGAGGATGCGAATGCGGCCCATGAAATGATTGTACGAGCAAGGGTGAACTCGCGGGATGAAGGACAAGAGCGCAAAAGCTAACGTATCTGCTAAATGAAAGAAGGTGAATAGACAAAAACTCCACCGAGAGAAAAGAACAGATGCAGATGTCCGTTTCAGTGCAAGTTATTGCGTCATCGATGAGAAAGTCAAGAGCTGATTCCCTTCTAAACCATTGATTTTATGAGCACTTGTCTTGGGTGTCGATTGGGCATGGAAATGCCTACTAATCCTGTGTTCCCCTCTTAAATAGCTCTACACAAAGGATTCAATATGAAGAGATTTTCCCTTGCTCTCGGTGCGCTGATTCTCGGCACGCTTTGCACTCATTCTGCTTTGGCCGATACATTCGCCTTCAGCTTCACAGGTGCTGTATACAGCGGAGCTGGCACGTTTACGTCAGCCTCTGGCGTCCCCGGACCGTTTGGCTCAACCCAATTCAACATCTCCGGCATTACCGGCTTGGTAACCCCACTCGTCGGCAATTCTTCTATCGTCACCGGCTTAAGCACTTTCGGTGGAGCTGACAACGAATTGTTTGATCCGGGTATCTTCGGTATTTACAACCTGGACACGAAGGGGATCGCTTTCACACTCCAGAATGGCAACAAGGTAAGGCTAAGTGCGGGACTGTTCAGCTACTATGCAACTACCAATCTGCTATTTACGACCGAGGTCGTGGACTTCGACTTCCACAACACGACCCATTCCGTGCCGTCCGCAGTTCCTGAGCCAAGCAGCATTGCACTCGTTGGTACGGGCCTTCTGACCGCTGCAGGAGCAATTCGTCGCCGTTTCAAAGCATAGCTATAAAAAAATAGTGATTAGTTTAGAAGAGCCGACTCCTTCCGGAGTC
>JANYER010000048.1 GCA_025359825.1 Granulicella sp. | reverse complement strand
GCGACAGGGTGGTTGAGGCGCTGGACGGCGGTGAAGGCGATCCAGGCAGAGAGCACGATAAGGGTAAGGGCGTTGACGAAGGCGGCGAGCACGCCGGCGCGCTGGTAGCCGAAGGTCTTCTCGGCGGTGGCGGGGCGGGCCTGAAAGTAGACGGCCACGAAGGAGAGCAGGATGGCCAGCAGGTCGGAGACGTTGTGGCCAGCCTCCGAGATCAGCGCCAGCGAGTGAGCGCGGATGCCGTAATAGAACGTAGCCAGCACGTAGGCCGAGGTGAGCACCATGGATATCTGAAGGACACGTTGCATCTTCCGATTTGGGCTGGCGACCATGTGCATTGGATTGATTTTAGTCCCTGTGGATTTTTAGACGGATTGGAAGGGTCAATGCGTGTTGGCTGAAGCAAACATTTGCTTGATTTGAGGCGTGTGGAGCTCTACCCCTCCCCTCCCCCCAATATGCGCAAAGTCTTCCAACGATGCGGGTTAGGTTTGGACTTGGCTTTTTGTAGGATGGCAGAACTGGTCTCTGCGAATGCCGGGCTGACTGCGAAGGGTGGCTAGGGGGAGTGGGTGGTGTCAAGAGCGGCGGGATCGCTGGACTCGATTGGAGCTGACTGAATTGGAGCTGACTGAGGTTGGGCTGGCTCATATTGGTTATAGGGGCTTGGGTCGTAGTCCTTGGTGGGGTGGGTGGCCATGCGGAGGCCGCTCCAGTTTTCGGCGACGACGATGCTGTTGCCGGGGTTGCGAGGGTCGAAGCGGACCTGGACGGGGAGGTCGACGCGCACCTGATGGACGAGGTTGGCGAGGGGGGATACGTCCTGGGCGCACTCATAGGTGACGCCGGCGATCTGGTAACGGTAGAGCAGCATGGTGGGAGTGTTGCTGGCGAGCGAGGCGTGAGACTCGGAGCTGGAGTCGGAGCCAGAGTCGAAGTGGGTCGCGGAGGGCCAGCGAGTGTCGGTGATGCTGCCGTCGGTGATACGTCCGGTGAGGGCGAGTTGGTCGCGGCGGAGACGTTCGCGCTCTTCGGCGGTGGGTCGACGGCGGATATAGATGTAGGTAGCGGTGGCACCAATGGCAATGACGCCGGCAGCGATGCCGATCAGGTTCCGCGGCGAGCGCAGGAACGGCGACAGATGAATTGGGATATCCAGAACCACAGGCGTCTGGAAGCAAGCATAGCGTATTTGCAAGTGTTGGTTGGGGATTGTGGTGGGGGGACTCTAAGTGTGTGACAGGTGGTTGGGAGGAGTGGCCGATTTTTGTTCAGACGGTAGGTGAGCGGTCGTGCCGCGCACGATGCATCCGGCTGCTGGGGTTGAATGGTCCGAACGGTAAGGGTGATGCGAATGGTTTCGGGGTTCTTCGACTTCGCTCAGAATGACGGACTTGTGGGGAGGCGCAGGAGAGCGGTCGTGCTGCGCACGATGCCCACATCTCAAAATCGAGATATGGGGCACCCGCCAGCTCCGGTAAAGTGACGAATGTTATGCAGCGCGCGAACGGTTGCGCGTGGTCTGTATAGTTCTGGCGTCGCAACAATTGCGAACCCATGGAGACGGCGATGAAGAATCTGGTGGCTTTGGTGATGTTGGGTGGCGGCGTGGCGATGGGGCAAGCAGTACAGGTCACTCCGGCGACGATGGCAAAGGTGTCCACTGTGAATGCGCGCTTTCAATCGTTCAACGTAGAGATGCTGGAGGTGACGGGTGGTCGCTTCTGGGCTCCGTATAAGCCGGCGAAGGCACCGGAGCCGGTACAGGCTGCACCCAGTTCTGCGACGCCGGCGGGGATGGACCCTTCGATGTACCGGTACCGGGAGCCGATTGATCTGAGCAGCCCGAAGCTGCGGAAGCTGGCAGCGGCGCTGGGTCCGGCGTATATGCGAGTGAGTGGGACGTGGGCCAACTCAACCTATTTCCAGGACGATGATGCGCCGCAGAGGAAGACTCCGCCGAAGGGCTTTAACGGAGTGCTGACGCGGAAGCAATGGAAGGGTGTGATCGATTTTGCGAAGGCGACGAACGCGGAGATTGTGACCTCGTTCGCGATTACGCCGGGAGTGCGGGACGCGGAGGGTGTGTGGACTCCGGTTGAAGCGAAGAAGTTCCTGGCCTACACAAAGCAGGCGGGCGGGACGATTGCGGCGGCGGAGATGTTCAATGAGCCGACCTTTGCGATCCTGGGTGGCGCGCCGAGTACGTATGACGGGGCGGCGTATGGCAAGGACTTCAAGGTGTTTCGCGCCTACATGAAGGAGGCTGCGCCGGGGATGCTGATCCTGGGGCCGGGCTCGGTGGGAGAGGCTGGTTCGCTGGGCGACATCAGGATGAAGATCACGCCGACGACCGAGATGTTGAAGGCCTCGGGGCCGGGCGTGGATGGATTTTCCTATCACTTCTACGGCGGTGTCTCGAAGCGCTGCAAGCCGAACCACGACGACACGCAGGCGATTGAGACGTTGGGCCTCAGCGAGAAGTGGCTGATGCGGACGGCGTTGGATGAGGAGTTCTACTCGAAGCTGCGCGACCAGTACGAGCCGGGTAAGCCGATGTGGCTGACAGAGACGGGCGAGACGGCGTGTGGAGGCGATCCGTGGGCGTCGACGTACCTGGATAGCTTTCGCTATCTGAATCAACTGGGTGCGCTGGCGAAGCGGGGAGTGCAATCGGTAATGCATAACACGCTGGCGGCGAGTGACTATGCGCTGATCGATGAAGAGACGCTGACCCCGCGGCCGAACTACTGGTCGGCCCTGCTGTGGCAGAAGACGATGGGGACAACAGTGCTGGAGGCTGGTGTTGCGCCGACGCCGGGGCTGTACGTGTATGCCCATTGCCAGAAGGGTGTCTCTGGCGGCGTCGCGATGCTGGTGATTAATGCGGATAAGACGGCTTCGCGGACCCTGACTGTGTCGGTGAAGGGGGAGCGATATACGTTGACGGCGAAGGAGTTACTCTCTGGCAGCGTGGAGCTGAATGGGGTCGCGCTGAAGCTGGGGGCGGGAGATGAGCTTCCGAAGATCGCAGGAGTTGGGACGAAGGCGGGTGAGGTGATGTTTGGGGCGCAGAGCATTACGTTTCTAGCGCTGCCTGCGGCTGGGAATGGGGCTTGTAGGTAAAGGGCTGCTTCTGCCGCTACTTCGTAGCCGGGATGAAGCGCGGAAGGGCGATATACTGGAGATTGCTATGAAATCGCCTCTATCCTTGCCTTCTCCGTTGCTGAATTCCTCTGATTCTTCGATCTCAGTTGCTCAACCCAAGGTCTCTCAGTCCAGGGCGGCAGTATTGCCGCTGGCGCATCCTCTGGATCTGGGGGAGGGGCGAAGGATTCGTTCGACGACCGTGATCTGTGTGCGGCGGGGCGACTCGGTGGTGATGGCTGCGGATGGGCAGGTGTCGCTGGGCGGGACGGTGATGAAGGGTTCG
>JANYER010000154.1 GCA_025359825.1 Granulicella sp. | reverse complement strand
CAGATCCTCTTCACCCAAACCCTGAAGATGCTTCTCCTCACCCTCCGCCTCGCCGGCCTGCCCTTCCTCCGCCCCATGCACCGCCTCGCCGCCGACCTCCTACAAGTCATCTACGAAAACCCCGCCCCCAAGCCATAGCTACAGCGAAGACACAAAGGAGCAACCATGTTCGACCCCGAATCCGAACCTCGCACCATCACCTCAGCACAATGGACCTTCGCCGCTCTCGTCATCGCCTTCGCAGTCGGGTCCGTTATCTATAAGACCCTGCGCCACCAGCAACTCGGCCACAGTGCCGCCATGTTCATCGGCATCCCCGCCATCCTCGCCATCATTCTCGCTCTTACCCCCAAAGCCAAAAGCGCCACCGGAGCCATCATCAAAGGCATCACCTTGGCTCTGCTCATCATCGCGCCTTTGCTGGGTGAAGGCTACCTCTGCATTCTGGTAGCTTCACCTCTCTTCTATCTCGTCGGCATCGTCATCGGAGCCATCGTCGATTACGGCAATCGCCGCGAACGCGAACGCAAGGCTACCCTAAGCTGCCTTGCAATCATCCTGCTTCCGATGTCGCTGGAAGGCGTCCTCCCCCAACTCACCTTCCACCGTAACCAAACAGTAGAGGCCACCCGCATCGTCAATCTTCCCGCCAAAGCCGTAGAACAAAGTCTTGCTCAATCGCCCAATATCCATCTCCCCCTGCGCGGCTTCCTCAGCATCGGCTTCCCTCGCCCACTGCAAGCCACAGGCTCTGGACTCACCATCGGCGGCACCCGTGTCATCCACTTCTCCGGAGCAGAAGGCGACCCTCCCGGCGACCTCACCCTCCGCGTCGCCGAGCACCGCTCCAACTACCTCCGCTTTGAAGCCGTCTCCGACACCAGCAAGCTCACTCAATGGATCACCTGGCAGAACTCCGAAGTTGAGTGGTTCCCCATCGACTCCACCCACACCCAGGTCACCTGGCGCGTCACCTTCAACCGCCAGCTCGACCCCGCCTGGTACTTCACCCCTTGGGAGCGCTTCGCCGTCCGCCAGGCCGCCCAGTACCTCATCACCGCAACCACCGCCACGCCGGAGAAATTCTAGTGGACTTCGCCGATTGGGAACGAGCCGCCGCCCTCTATCTCCCCATCACCGCAGCCGCGATCGCTCGCCTCCTGAATGGTCGGCGTCCCCGCCAGTTCGCCGCCTGCCTCCTCGGCACCCTTTGGACACTCCCATCCCTGCTCGCCATCCAGAAGATGAACCTCTACGCGTCATGGTGGAACTTCCCCGGCGCCTCCACCATCCGCGTCTACGATATGCCGCTCGAACTCTTCCTCGGCTGGATCATTCTCTGGGGTCTGCTCCCGCAACTAGCCTTTCCCACCCTCGGCATCCTCACCTCCTCCGCCATCATGGTCGCCGTAGACTGCCTGTTCATGCCTCGCTGCACCGCGATCATCCAACTCAACCCCCATTGGCTCATCGGAGAACTTGCCGCCGCCCTCCTCGTCCTCCTTCCCGCACGAGCCATCGCCCACTGGACTCAGTCCAACACCCACCTACGCGCCCGAGCCGCGTTGCAACTACTCCTAGCCACCGCTCTCTTCCTCTACCTCATTCCTGAAGTAGGTTTCATCCTGCGCCCCCCAAGATCGAACGCAGGCTGGCCGATACTCCTTCAAATGCCTGCATGGCGACTCCAGCTGGTACTACAACTCATCTTCTTCCTCGCCCTCCCTGGCATCAGTTCCGTCATCGAGTTCGCCAATCGCGGCCGAGGAACCCCCATCCCCTACGATCCTCCCCAACTCCTCGTCACCAGCGGAATCTATCGCTATGTCGCCAACCCCATGCAGCTCTCCTGCACCGCAGTGATGTTCGCGTGGAGCGTACTCCTCCACAGTGGATGGGTAGCATTCGCCGCGATCATTACCGTCGCCTATAGCGCCGGTCTAGCCGAGTGGGACGAGCGTGAAGACCTCCAGCAACGCTTCGGCCAGCCATGGCAGCACTACCGAGCCGCCGTCCGTAATTGGCTTCCTCGCTGGCGACCATACCACCCGGGCAAACCCGCCACACTCTACATCGCCCGCACCTGCGCACCCTGTACCCAGATACGCAGATGGGTCGAAGCACGCCACCCCCTCGGCCTCCAAATCATCGACGCCGAAACCCTACCCACCGCCTCGATCCAAAGAATGCGATACACCCCCGAAGACGGCTCTCCAACAGCCGAAGGTATACGAGCCATGGGCCGCGCCCTCGAACACCTCAACCTCGTATGGGCTCTCGCTGGAATCACCCTTCGCCTGCCCGGCATCGCTCACCTAGCCCAACTCCTGATGGACGTCAGCGGACTAGGCCCCCGCACCCTCTGCACCACCGACTAACAGCATCTCTCTACTTCTCACTATCCAGATGCGCCATCGAGTGCTTGTCATACCGCGCCCCTGCCACCTTCTCCGCCGGAACCGCCGCCTCTAACCCAGCAATCTCCTCCGCCGTCAGCTCAATCTCCAGCGCACTCACAGCCTCGTCCATCTGCGCCACCGTCCGGCAACCCAGCAGCGGAACGATATCCTCCCCCCGCGTCATCACCCACGCAATCGCCATCTGCGAAGCCGTCACTCCACGCTCCACCGCAGCCGCCTGCAGAGCGGCCGCCAGAGCCTGATTCGCCGCCAAATTCGTCCCCGTAAACCGCGGCAGAAACTTCCGGAAGTCCCCCTTCGCCAGCGGCAAGCTCCCACTCAACAACCCTCGCGACAGCACCCCATACGCCGTCACCCCCACCCCCAACTCCCGCAACACCGGCAGAATCTTCGCCTCCAGCCCCCGCGTCGCCAGCCCGTACTCAATCTGCAGATCGCAGATCGGAGTCACCGCCACCGCCCGCCTCACCGTCTCCGCCCCCATCTCCGACAACCCCACATGCCGCACAAACCCTTGCTTCACCATGTCCGCAATCGCCCCCACCGTGTCCTCGATCTTCACCGCATCATCCAGCCGCGCTGGCCGGTACACATCCACATACTCCACCCCCAGCTTGCTCAGCGTCTGCCCCAGCGACTGCTTCACCATCACCGGCCTCGTATCCGGCCCCAGCCAAGCCCCGTTCGGCCCCCGCAACGCGCCAAACTTTACACTCAGCACCACCTTCTCCCGCCCCCCCGGACCCATCTGCCGCAACGCCTCACGAATCAGCAGCTCATTCTGCCCCATCCCATAAAAATCCCCCGTATCCAACACCAGCTTCGCCCCCACCCGCTCCGCCGCAGCC
>JANYER010000009.1 GCA_025359825.1 Granulicella sp. | reverse complement strand
GGCATTTGGCATACCTGAAGATGTGCCCTTCCGCAGGGTAGAAGTCTTTCTCTCCTGGGTTATTCAGAGTAAGCCTACGCTTTAGGGTTGGCGCAGGCTGGGTGGCAGCAGCGCGCTCGACAGCGTGCGTGGAGATCCGGTGAGGTAGTACGTGGGGATGGCGGGGTGCTGCTCTTCCACCAGGATCAAGGTGCGGAAATCGAAGCTCTGGACCTCGGCGCGCGACTCCATGTGGGCGTGGAGGATGGCGCCGCACAGCGCATCGACGAAGGCCTGGGGCGGGGCCGTATGGTTGGCCATGGACTCGGCCGGATTGGTCTCGTTGGCCGGCGCAGGCAATGGCGGCAGGATCTTGGTTTCGAGGTTGAAGCGGGCGCGGGCGGCATTGGCGGCGCGGGCAGCGGCGTCCGGATGTGACTTGCCGGGGCCGGTGCGGTAGTACTCGACGTAGAAGTTGGTGAAGCGGAAGAGCTGCTCCGCGTAGGTGGGGACGTAGGGGCTGATCAGCTTCTCTTTTTTGGCGAAGGCGACGGCGACGGGGGAGAGGCTGAGGTCGTTCTTCTGGTCCGGAAACTGGGCGGCGCCGTAGTCAGGCCCCTGGTGAAGCTTGTCGCAGATAAAGGTGCTCTGGGCCTTGGCCGAGGAGATGTCCGAGAGGTAGGTGCGGCTCGCAAGCGTATACGGCGAGCCATCGGCATGACGACAGGACTGTGGGTTGTAGAACTGGTCGTGCCAGATCAGCGACACGTGGTCGGTCGAGACACCGGTGTCAGTCTCAAGCGTATGGGCAAGCTGGTCCAGGCCGGATTCGAACGAAGGCAGCGTGTTCTCGGGGCGCAATCCGCGCCCGCCGCGATGGGCGGTGACGTCCACCTGGTTGAGGTAGGCCAACTCGGCGGGGTTGCCGGCGCTGGTGACACGCAGGTCCTTCAGAACGCCCTGCAGCATATCGGGTCGGTCGGTGATGATGCCGTCGACGTGCAGTGCGAGCAGAGCGCGCATCTTGTCCGGGTCGTTGGTGGTCCACGGGACGATCTGGAAGCCCGCCTTGTGGAGCGAAGCCACGTCAACCGGGGCCGATGTGCCGAGCACCGTAGCATCCACCGGCGACAGCACTGGAGAGATTTTGGCACCGTGCGCCGAGGCATGGGTGCGGGCCGCGGTCATCAGCTTGAAGAAACTGTCTTGCGGAGCCTGCTGGGCGAATGCGGCGACGGGAAGCAGCAGGCTGGCGGTGAGGGCAAGGCGTGTCGAGATTCGCATAAGGAATGAGAGTAGTGGATTCTGATTGCGAATGGGTAAATGTTCTACGGGTTGAGCGCGGCCGCCAGGCTGCCATGCGCCGCCTGCAGTCGGCCCTCAGCCGTTGCGCGGCCGAGGCTTCGTTTCTGCATCAGGATGGCAGTCTTTACCGAGCCCGCTGCGGTGAGCAGTTCAGCGGCGGTGGGCTGGTCACATCCGGTCGCAGCCATGATGATGCGTTGGGCACGATCTACCAGTTTGGCGTTGCTGGGTGTTACGTTCACCATCAGGTTCCCGTAGACCGCACCGCCCCGAATCATCACCCCGGTCGAGAGCATATTCAGTACGAGCTTGGTGGCGGTGCCGGCCTTCATGCGGGTGGAGCCGGTCAGCACCTCCGGCCCTGGCAGCGGCGTGATGGCGATGTCCGACGCCTGCGCGATGGGGGAGGCCGGCGAGCAGGTAAGCCCAATGGTCAGTGCTCCCAGTGAACGAGCATGGGCCAGCGCGCCCAGCACATACGGCGTACGCCCGGAGGCGGCGATGCCGACCAGCGTATCGGGCAGGCTATCGCCAGTCGGTGAGAGGCCGAAGCCGGCGGCCAGCAGATCGGCCGCGCCCTGCTCCGGTGAGTCTTCGGTGGCCTCGCTCGAGGTGCGCAGCGCGCCGTCTCCGCCAGCGATGATGCCCTGCACCAGCGTGCGCGGCACCGAGAACGTGGGCGGGCATTCGGAGGCATCCAGTACCCCCAGGCGGCCGCTGGTTCCGGCACCGATGTAGAAGAGCCGGCCCCCTTGTACAAATCGAGCGGCGATGGCATCGACGGCGGCAGCGATGTGCGGCAGCTCGACGGCGACGGCGGCGGCGACGCGGGCGTCCTCGTCGTTGATGACCTGCAGCATCTCCAGCGTGGAGAGGGTATCGATGTGCTCCGAGGCGAGGTTGCGGGCTTCGGTTGCCAGTGTGGCAAGTCCGGAGAGTGCAGCGAGTGATGGATTGGGGGTTGCCATGCTGCTCCATCATGGCGCAGGGAGCGGACGGACGCAATGGGTGGGGATGGGATTTCAGGAGGGAAGAGCAGTGGCGGTCCGAACCTGCTCTGCGGGACCGCCCATGCCATTGGCGAGGAACTCAGCGTGCCAGATTTAGTTTGCTGACTTAGTTCGATAACTCATCCGGATGCTTGGCGTCGAGATCGATATCGGCTGCCAGCAACGAAGGGCTAAACAGAAGCAGAAGAACGAGCAGACCCTGTACGACTAGGACGACCATGGTAGTTCTCCTCTTTGCAGAAAAAGATGTCGCGACAGAACGCGGGAGAGTTGGTTGAAAAAGGGCGGGCTCCACACAGGAAGCCCGCAAGTCTGCCTTGCACTGGTACTGCCGTCTACTATGCGTTGAACTTACGTCGGATTGCGCCTGCAGCACCGAGGAGTCCTGTAGCCATCATGGAGAGGGTACCTGGCTCTGGGACTGCGGAGGGTGAAGGCGGGTTGACCTGGAAGGAGGCGGAACCGCCACCGATGGAGGCACCCGCGATGTCGAAGTGGGCGACGTTGGCGTTGACATAGGCACTGGCCAGCCCGCTGACGGAGAGCAGAGAGATCTTGTCGAGGGCAAGATCGGTGAAGGTGAAGGCGAAGGCCTGGCAGTTGGCGGCCGCGCCGAGCAAGGCGATATTGGCGCAGACGTCGGTGACGTTCAACAATCCGATGCCGTTGGTGACGACGTAGGTGGCGAGGAAGGTGTTATCGGTGACGTTGATCTGCGGGAGATCAAAGGCCCCGTCGGGCAGAATGGCGATGCCGAGGTTTTCGTAGGTGTACTGGAATCCACCCAGGATGGGGGTCTTGATCAACAGGTCGGAGGTGGCACCTGTGTTGAGGGCAACGCCAAAGGTATCAGCCTTCAGGTTGGCAGTGGTGAGCGAGAGAACGGTGGCGGCGAGGACTGCAATCAGCTTGGTCATTGAAGTATTACCTCTGCACTTGACTATTGCAACGCCCGTGCCAAACCTTTGGTAACCACTGAAATAACTAGATTTAGGTACTTGCGGTAACCGAAACCCCTCTCTCCCAAAAAAGCGATATACGCTCCTGGATGTGCACTGGATTGGCGGTCGCGCAGGTATTTTTTCCGAGATAGAAACAGATGTAATCGGGCGAACTATTTGTTAAAAAATGTCTTTCTTCTCCAGGGTAACCCTGTGGGAAAATTTTTAGCAATCGCCTGAAACACCGCCCTCGCGCGCCAAACTGGTTACCAGAGTTCCGCTATCTCGCTCCTGCCCGCCATGCCAACCAAACTTCCCGGCACTGATCGACAACCCCGCCCCTGACGGTTTCCCAAAGGAAATATTTTCAATAGCCAACCACGAAGCCGGTTGGGAGTTTAGGATGGTCTGGCTATGACTCTCCAGCGGAGCTGGCTCCGGCTCCAAGCCCGCGGCCTAAGCCGAACCGCTGCTGACCTTAAGCCGTACTTCTGTCAATCTGGATACTGGAACCATGGAGGCATTGGAGCATGAAGCGATACGGGATGGCCATCGGGCTGCGCGCGGAAGATTACGAAGCGTACAAGCGGGAGCATCAGGCGGTCTGGCCAGGGGTGCTGGCGACCATCGAGAGCTGCCAGATCCGCAACTACACCATCTATCACATGCCGGTCGCCGAAGGCGGTCTGTTGTTTGGCAACTATGAGTACCACGGCACCGACCACGCCGCCGATATGGCGAAGATGGCAGCCGACCCCGAGACCCAGCGCTGGTGGAAGCTGATGATTCCTATGCAGAAGCAGCTCGATGGAACCCCGGAAGGCGAGTTCTGGATGCCCATGGAAGAGGTCTTCCACTTTGACGGCGCCAGGGTGGATTAGCAAGAGTCCGCCTGCAAGAGTCCGCCGATGGGGACAAGATGGGACAACATGCGGGCCGCGCCGTTAGAATGGTAGAAGCGATTTCCTACGATTGGACGGCAATGGACACGAGTACAAAAGCAGTTCTGGCAGGGCAGGTAGAGGCGGCGGCGAAGACGGCCGGCCTAGTAGTCCTCTCTCACGAGATTGGCGCGGACTTCTCCGGCAACCCCACCACGCGCTTCACCCTGGCGCTGCTGGACGATCACGCGAAGACCCAGGTGCTGGAGCTCTCCGACAAGTTCGACTTCAGCAAAGCGGAGCTGCTCGCCGAGGTCGCAGTCTACCTCTCCGAGGCCGCCAAGCGGTTGAAGAACCCCCGCCCGGATGTGTACCTCTCCCTTACGGGCCTGCCGTTGAGCTTTGGCAAGTTTGCCTGGCCCTTCCATCTCTCCACCTCCGGCGCGGACACCTTCCTGGTGCATGGTGAGATTCGTCTGGAGGACGGGCAGGAGAGCATCCTCCACGCCAAGGTCGCCGCCTCGATGACCGTCACCTTTGCCGAGATCGTCGCTGCCCCCGAGCAGCCCTTCGCCGAGGGCTTTATCTACAATGCAGTCCGCAAGACGATGGACCAAGGGCAGCTGGAGCTGGTGAAGAGCGGCAACCGTCAGCCTGTACCCGTCACCACCCGCTATTACAGCCGCTGGCAGAATAAGTTCAGCTTCAACGACACGACAGAGGCCCAGCGGCAGGAGTTTCTGGCGGCAAAGGTGTACTGGCTCTCCGGCGTGCTGGGTAACGGCGCACCGGTCTGGCTGCTCGACCCCCGCGACGCCCAGTACCTGAACACCACCGTCGCAGAGCTGCGCAAGACTGCTGAGGCGCTGGCCAGTGAGGGCGTCATTCAACTGGCAGGATACTGGACCCAGGACGGCGAATTTGCCACCCCCACTGAGGCCCTGATGGGCCATCGTGCTCAATATGAAGTAGATATGGGCGAGGCGTTGGCCTTTATCAAGCCGACCTTCAACGAAGAGATGCGTGGTGGACACACCAATATGTAGGTGCAGTTCCGGCCGATTTGCTGTTACCCGAATTGCTGTTAATAGACGCAAGCGAACGACGATGTACCCTTTTGCCAACATAAATCAAGGGCGCAGAGACGTTCTGCGCCCTTGGACTTGCATTTCATCATGCAGATGTAGTACCCTTTCCGGCGGCTCGTAGGTCAAAGTAGACCCGGGCGAAGAGGATACACCCAATGAAGAAGATGATCGGTTTCACGGCGCCGCTGATTGCAGTTGCGCTGATGAGCATTGCACCTGCTTTTGTGCGCGCTCAAGCTCCTAGCACCAACAACCAGACCCAGAGCACCGCAGCCGAGTGGAACACACCTCCTGCAGGTACGGAACAGGCACAGCAGGGCTACCGCGATGGTATCGAAGCCCTCCAGTTGGACCGCGCTGCCAAGCGTACGATCGACGCCAAGGTGTCTCACCTTTACGTTCATCCCCCGGTAAAGGGTGCGGCGAAGGAACAGTACCGCGCCAGCTTTGTGGCCGGATACGAAGCAGCGATGAAGCACACGACGGCCGGCGGCGAATAAGCCAGTCCGCACCTGTCGTAGAGGTAGTTCCAGATACTTAAGTAAAAGGAGGTCCCTTCGGGGACCTTCTTTTATTGGGATGGCGCCAGAATCATGCAGCGCTGGTATCAAGCAGGACAGCCGGGGGCAAGACGGTAGGAAGCAAGATAAGCCACGTTCGGTCTACAGTGGAGTGACGGGAGATCCTGAGCGTGTTGAAGAAAATGTGGCGTGTAACAGCGGTCGTGGCGGTGTGTGTTGGTGGGGCGTCAAGCTGGGCGGTCGGACAACAGCTGCAGGTAGAAGCACCCCAGGCTACAGGGACAATCGCAGCGCCAACCGGCCGCGTCGTGGAGCTTCCCATCGCAGGAATGGTGCGTCGCGACCCGACCACCGTGGCCCTGGCCCTGCCCAACAAGCGGCCCGTCAAAGGCATCGACGAGGGCACAGACCTGCTGCTACACGACTTCTACTTTGAAGGCGACGCAGTGACCACCAACAAGCTGCACTTCA
>JANYER010000343.1 GCA_025359825.1 Granulicella sp. | reverse complement strand
CTCGCCACCCTCCTCACGCTTCCCACCCTAACCCCAGCTCAGGATCAGAATCAGCCCAAAGTCCTGAACGCACGCTTCACCACCGTAGCCGTCACTCACGGCCTCGCCCCTCAGCTCGAAGCCCTCCAAAAAGAGGCTGGTCCCCTCTGGACCGGCTACTCCATAGCCGTCACCGAAAAGTCCTCCTCCGGCTGGACTACCAGCAGCATCACTTACCTGGAGCGCGATCAGAACGACTCCCGTGAAAGCGGCTCCAATAAGCCGAGCGTCTCCTTCGACCACACCTTCATCCTCCTCCGCATCGCAAACGGCGCAATCGAAAAACTCCGCTTCGACCTCCCCGACCGCCAGCTCGACGCCGGCAACCTTCCCTTCGTCTGGCTCACCGGCGTCACTCCCGAAGACAGTATCGCCACCCTCGCAGCCCTGGCCCAGCAACCTACCAACCGGCATCTCCGCGACCAGACTGTTGTCGCCATCGCTCTCCACAACTCCCCAGCCGTCACCGCGGCCCTCACCGCCTTCACCGCTCCCGCCAACGACCTCAGCCTCCGCGAAAAGGCAGCCTTCTGGCTCGCCAACATGCTTGGACACGACGGCTTCGTCGTCGTCCAGCGTCTCCTCCGCAACGACGCCGACCCTGCATTCCGCGAAAAACTCACCTTCGACCTCACGCTCACCAAAGATCCTGAAGCCCTGCCCGAGCTCATCCGCGCCGCCCATCAGGATACCTCCCCTAAGGTCCGCAAGCAGGCCCAGTTCTGGATGGCCCAGAAAGGCGGCAAGCTCGTCGCCAAAGACCTCCGCGCCCAGGCCGAAGATGATCCCGATGCGCAGCTCCGCAAGTCCGCCGTCTTCGCCATCTCGCGCCTCCCTCAACCGGAAGCCACACCCGAGCTCATCCAGCTCGCCTCCACCAGCAAAGACCCCGCCGTCCGCAAGCAGGCTGTCTTCTGGCTCGGCCAGTCCAGCGACCCCAAAGCCCTCGACTACCTCACCCAACTCCTCAAACAATAACCCCACCCGCAAAAAATGGTTCGGCGCTCCACAGCGCCGAACCATTGCTACAACGAACCATCGCTCCACCCAACCTACTACTGCCGCTCCCGCCACAGCCGGTACACGCCCCACGCCGCTATCGTGCAGTTGTCCACAATCGTCCCATCCAGAATCATCTGCTCAAACTCCGCCACACTCATCCGATGCAGCACCAGATCGCTCTCCTCCGCGTCCGGCTCCGCCTCTCCATGCGTCAGCCCCTCTGCCAGGAAACAGTGATGCTTCTGATTCATCACCCCGTAGGCAATCTGCATCGTCGTCAATTGTGTCATCATCGCAGCCGTCAGGCCGGTCTCTTCCTTCAGCTCCCCGCGCGCCAGCGCCTCTGGATCCACCTCCGCCTGCTCCCACCCGCCCTGCGGAAACTCCAGATACCGCCCACCCACCGTATATCGGAACTGCTCAATCAAATACACAAACTCCCCATCAGGAGTTTTATCTAGCGGCACGACGATGCACGCTGGGTCTTTATCGATCACCCCATAGATCCCGCGCTTCCCATTCGCCCGCTCAATGACATCCTCGCGGACACTCGTCCAGGGATTTCGGTACACCTCACGCGAACTAATCGTCTTAATCAAACAAGCCTCTCCACATTCCAAGCTGCAACCAGCGATCAAATAACTACTCCGTCGTCTCAAACTCCAGATGCGAAGGATACTTCTCCGACCCATAGATCGAAATCGTCTGCGCTTTATACGCCTCTGCCGGAGCCGTCATAATGTTCGGCACAAACGTCTGCGGGTTCCGGTCATACAGCGGAAACCAGCTCGACTGCACCTGCACCATAATCTTATGACCCTTCAGGAATGTGTGGTCCGCCCCATGCAGGCTCCACTTGAACTCCGTCACCTTCCCCGGAGTCAGCGCCTCGGGCTTCTCAAAGCTCTTCACATAGCGCCCACGAAAGATCTCATCCACAATCATCAACTGGAACCCCGCCATCGGTGCCGGAGCATCATCGGGATACACGTCGATCAGCTTCACCACCCAGTCCCCGTCGCTCCCTGTCGTGCTCGCAAACAGGTCCGCCATCACATCCCCCGTCACCGTCACATCGTGGTCCAGCACCGGAGTGGAGAAGTTCGCCAAATCCTTCCGTCCACTCACAAACCGCTGGTCCTCCACCAGCCACGTCCTCCACTTCGATCCCGTCCCATACGTCGGCTGGATCGGCCGATTCCGATACGGAATCGGGTCAGCCGGGTTCGCCACATACGACACCGTCCCCTCCGTCTTCGGAGCGGCCATGCTCAACCCGCCGCCGCCCAGCAGGTACAGCTTCGCCTGCTTGAAGCCTACCTTCGGCGGCCATGCAGCATAGTACTTCCACTCATTCACACCCGTACGAAAGCTCGCCGTATCCAGCAGCGTAAACCCCGCCTTGTCCTTCAAGTACTTCTCGAAGAACGGCGCTTCGATCGTCTTGCGATACTGGTTTCCGGTCGCCGCGCCAAAGTCCACCACGCCCAGGTGACGTGTCGTTCCGGCCCATCCGCCATGGTTCCAAGGCCCCAGCGCCAGAAACACCTCACCCTTCGAGTCATGCGGATTCAGCGCGCTGTACTCCGCCTGCGTCCCCCACATGTCCTCCTGGTCCCACCAGCCACCTACCTCCAGCGTCGGAACCTCCACCTTCGTCAGGTGCGTCTCCACCGCCATGTCCTGCCAGAACTTCGTATACTCCGGATGCGCCAGGAACACCTTCGCCGTCGGCAGACCATCCATCTTCGCCGCCTTCGCCGCGCCCGCAAAGTTCACATTCCGCAAAAAGAAGTCATACGTATCCTCCGCCGTATCCACCCGCACGTCCGTCTTCTGCCCTTCCAATTGCTGCACATAGTCAAAGCTGTAGGTCTCCCGGAAAGCCCCGTTGTGGAAGAAGTCATCCCCCTTCCAGATGTTCGTCATCGGAGCCTGCGGGCTGATCGCCTTCACCGCTGGATGCGCATCGATCCCCGCCATCATCGCCAGAAAGCCCGGGTACGAAACACCCAGCACACCCACGCGACCATTATTGTTCGCCACATTCTTCAGCAACCAGTCGATCGTGTCTCGCGTGTCCGTCGTCTCATCCACGTCCGTCTTGCTGGTGTGCGCCACGATCGCGCGGTTCATCACAAACTGCCCCTCCGACCCGTACCGCCCGCGAATATCGCCTTCAACAAAAATGTACCCACTCCCCGCCAGCTCTGGCTTGCTCGCATTCACGCTCAGCGAGTTGGCCCCATCCACGCCATACGGAGTGCGCTGCATCAGAAACGGCAACGCCTCACCCGTCTTTTCCGACCCTTCCGGCCGTACGATCACCGCATGAAGCTTTACCCCATCCCGCATCGGAATCATCACCTCACTCCGCGTGTACTCGCGAAAATGGTTCAACGTCGCGGCCGCATCGCTGAACTTCACCAGCGACCGCCCCGCGCCACCACCCTGCCGCCCACCACCACCACTCACCGTTACGCCCGAGACCTTACCATCCGCACCGCGCACAAAACTCAGCTTCGTCGCACCCGTCTCCGTAGCAAACGTGTCCTTCCCATCCGTCTTCAACACCAACCGCGGACTACGCTCGCCCTCCACCGACAGCGCCCCGCCCCTCACATTCACCGCCGACACCACATCCGGCTCCGCCTCCGACCGGTACTGCCCCACATACTCCTGCAGCGTCTTCGCCGCCTGCGCGTTACCCTGCCAAGCCAGAGCAGAATGGTTAGTGAAACATGCAACACCGAGAACGCCAGACAACACGCCAAGACGGAAAGCCTTCGAAATCGTCACTCACATACCTCAACAGAGATTGAACTCGCGGAAACTTGCAACTCACATCAAACAGGCCGCCCCCGCAACACTCGCGAAGGCGACCCTATACTGCACCGAACGAAATACTTAGCCCTGAGCGACCGGCTCCACAGGAACAGGAGAGGCATCGCACTTCCAGCCCTCACGTCCATGCGTCCCATCGCAGAATGGCCGCTTCGACGAAAGCCCACAACGACACAACGAGATCGCCGGCTTCCCCGTCAGGTCCCACTCCACCCCGTTCACATCTACCAGCGAAATCGGTCCCTCGACCCGAAAAGGACCATTCGGACGAACCGTAATCTTCACCGCTTCGGAGACCTTCAAAACCTCATCAGACATAACGTGCAGTACTCACTCTCTATAAATCAGGATGAGACAAGCATAACAAACCACCCCCACCCGCCGTCCTCAACCAACCGGCTGCGCCAAGCAACTCACCAACCGGCCGCGCCACATTAGTGCATCGAATCCGCCATGTCCGTGATCCCATACTCCTTCAGCTTCCGGTACAGCGTCGTCTTCCCAATCCCCAACAGCTTCGCCGCCATCAGCTTGTCCCCCTTCAACTGACGGATTGTCCCCAGGATCGCGTCCTTCTCCATCGCTGCAATCGACACAATCCCGCTGCGTCGCTCCCCCGGCTCCAGACGCCTGTCCAGCGCCGCCTCATCCACCTCCGGAACCCGTCGCACCGTCATCGCCCGGTGCATACGGAAGTCCTGCAACTGCGTCGGCAGGTCTGCCATATGCAGCACCGGCCCGCTCGAAAGCGCACATGCCCGTTCGATCGCCGTCTCCAGCTCTCGCACATTCCCCGGCCAGTCATACTCCAGCATCACCCGCAACGCATCGTCCGAGAAGCTTCTCATCGCCCCCGTCTCCACCTCCTGCTTCTCCAGAAAATGCAGCGCCAGCGCATGAATATCCGCCCGCCGGTCCCGCAGCGGAGGAATCCGCAGATTCACCACATTCAGCCGGAAGTACAAATCCTTCCGAAACCGTCCCTGCTCCACCATAGCCACCAGGTCGCGGTTGGATGCCGCCAGCACCCGCGCCGTAACCGGCACCGCTTCCCCACCACCCATCGGACGCACCGTCTTCTCCTGCAACGCCCGCAGCAACTTGCCCTGCAACTCCAGCGGCAGCTCCCCAATCTCATCCAGGAACACCGTGCCACCCTCCGCCGCGGCCAGCACGCCCTCTCGCGCCCGGCTCGTCCCCGGCAACGCGCCCTTCACCGCTCCAAACAGCTCCGCCTCCACCAGCAGCGGAGTCAGTGATCCGCAGTCCACCAGCATAAACGGCCGCGCCGCATTCGGTCCGTTGCTATGGATCGACCGCGCGATCATCTCCTTGCCCGTCCCGCTCTCCCCCAGGATCAACACCGGGTGCGTCGAGAACGCCACCTTCGACAGGATCCGGTATAGCTTCTCCATCTCCGGCGACTGCCCAATCAGGTCCCCCATCCCCTTATTCGTCCGCAACCGCTCCCGCAGCCTCCGGCTCTCCTGGTGGAACTGCACCCGCTGCCGCGCCCGCTCAATCACGCCCTTCAAATCTTCGACGGAGAACGGCTTGGTCAGATAGTCTCCTGCGCCGATCCGCATCGCCTCCACCGCCGACGCCACCGTCGCAAACGCCGTCATCACCACCACCGCCATCTCCGGATACAGTGTCTTCACCTGCTCCAGCAGCATCAGCCCACCACCGCCGGGCAGCCGCAAATCCAGCAGCAGCAGATCGATCTTCTGGAACTTCAGCACCGCCTGCGCCGCCGGAACACTCTCGGCCTGCACCACCGTGCAGCCCATCCCTACTGCCACCTCACCGCACGCCTGCCGCAGCCGCGGATCATCATCTACCACTAGCACCTGCAGGCCCAGCCTCAACTCCGCAGCCGCCCCGCTCTCCCCCGTCGTGCCCCCCCAGGGCTCGTCCCCCCTGTTCAACCCACCTGCCACCAACCCCGTCTCCCGAACCTCAGGCCCCTGCACTCCGGACCCACACTCCTCAAAAGCTGCACGCTGTACTACCCGCATCCATACTCTCCCGCCCCCCGCCTTATCACTCTATGTGGCCTTGGGGACGAACTTCAGTACCAGTCCGGGTGCCAAAATGAAACTCCCAATCGGGAACCCTAATACTAAGCGCAGACACACATCACAGTTCCATCACAATAAAAAAGAAAAATGCCGAAGCAGGAACCTTTTCCCATTTTGAAACAGCGCAATTTTGAACCGCTCGCACGAACTTCTCCACCCCAAACAACGTCATCCGCCCCCAAACCACCCAGCCCCAACAGTAAAAACCTCAACACCTATAATCAACACATCATGTCTCAACCCTCTACCCAGCTCTTCCGTCCCGACTCCCGCACCGCAGACCAGCCCCGCGTCCTCAAGTTCACGCCCGGCTACGTCTCCACCCCCGAGGGCTCCGTCCTCATCGAGACCGGCAACACCCGCGTCCTCTGCAACGCCACCATCGAAACCGGCGTCCCCGGCTGGCTCCGCAACTCCGGCCGCGGCTGGGTCACCGCCGAGTACGGTATGCTCCCCCGCGCCACCCTCACCCGCACCGCCCGCGAGTCCGAGCGCGGCAAGGTCGGCGGCCGCACCCACGAGATCCAGCGCCTCATCGGCCGCTCCCTCCGCTCCGTCGTCGATATGAAGGCCCTCGGCGAACGCACCATCATCCTCGACTGCGATGTCCTCCAGGCCGACGGTGGAACCCGCACCGCCGCCATCTCCGGAGCCTGTGTCGCCCTCGCCCTCGCGCTCAATAAGCTCGTCGCCGCCGGAACCCTCAAAACCTCGCCCCTCAAGCAGATGGTCGCCGCCACCAGCGTCGGCATCGTTGATGGACACGTCCTCCTCGACCTCTGCTACGAAGAAGACTCCCGCGCCACCGTCGACATGAATGTCGTCATGCTCGCCGATAGCGGCCTCGTCGAAACTCAGGCCACCGCCGAAAAAGACTCCTACTCCCGCGCCCAACTCACCCAAATGCTCGACATCGCAGAGACCGGCATCCACCAACTCCTAGCCGCCCAACAAGCCGTCCTCACCACCGCATAAGCCTCGCAACGCCGGTTGCCCTTGCTGTTGTCTTTGCCCTTGCTGCTGCCCTTGTCCTTGCCCTTGCTCTTGCCTTTTTGTTTGTCATCCCGGAGGGATCTGCTTCTGTACTTGTACTTGTACTTGTACTTGCCTTTGCCCTTGCCTTTGCCTTTGCCTTTGCCTTTGCTTTTGCTTTTGCTTTTGCTTTTGAAATAGGTCCGGGCTTTAGCCCGGACATTCATCCCCCTCACAAAACTTTTTTTTCGCTCTGCCGAAGGCAGGAGTAAAGGCGCAGCCGAAACGACAGAAATATCGCCGTTGTTGTTGTCGTTGCCACTTTCCCACCCAAAAACTATTTTTCGCGAAAA
>JANYER010000335.1 GCA_025359825.1 Granulicella sp. | reverse complement strand
GCATCCAGATAGCCTTCGAACTGATTGCGATCAATGCCGAGCGCGAGGTCCGAGTGCAGCTTGCCGGTGGCGCGGGAGTTGCCGTCCAGGGCGCGGAGGATGGTGTTAAGCTGGCGGGTCTCCTGCTGGGTGGGGCTGCGGAAGGGCTGCGCGGTGGCCCGCTCGGGGGAGCAGAAGTCACAGTTGCCGCAGGGACGCTGGCCGTCGGCGGTGTCGCCGAAGTGATTGATGAGGGCGGTCATGCGACATTGGGAGCCGCTGGCGTAGGCGACGATTCGGTCGATCTGGCTGCGGCGGAAGGCGAGTTGCTGATCGTAGCCGGAGCGCCAGGTGGTGACGCCGGTGCCACGGACGTTGCCGTCAAAGTCGATGGCAGCGGCACCCTGCGCGGCCAGCTTCTGCACGGTGCGGTCGAAGGTTTCCCCGTCCATGCGTACACGCTGACGCAGTACATCGGGCATCTGGAACTCGGGTGTCAGGACCGTCGCAACCCGCGATAACTCGGTCGGAGCAGGATAATCGCGCTCCAGGAAGAAGTCGTGCATCTTTCGGTCGGCGAAGGAGTGCAGCAGGACGGTGCGAGAGGGCAGACCGTCGCGGCCGGCGCGGCCGATCTCCTGGTAGTAGGCCTCGACGGAGCCGGGTAAAGCGATGTGGACTACGGTGCGGACGTCCGCCTTGTCGATGCCCATGCCGAAGGCGATGGTGGCGACGACGACCTCCACCTTGCCGATGAGGAAGTTACGCTGAACACGTTCGCGGGTACCGGGGTCGAGACCTGCATGGTAGGCAGCCGCCCTTGCGCCCAGCTTCGAAGCCAGCTCCTCGGCGGACTTGCGGGAAGGCGCGTAGACGATGGCGGGACGGTTTTCAAGCTTACTGAGCAGCTTTACGGTGAAATCGTTGCGCTGCGGTTTGGAGAGTTCGACGACCTCGATAGCGAGGTTGTGACGGCGGAAACCGTGAATGAAGAGCTCGGGATCGGAGAGCTGAAGTTGGGCGACGATGTCCTTCTGGACAGCCGGAGTAGCCGTTGCAGTCAGCGCAAGGATTGGCGCAGGACGCAAGGCGGGCAAGTAGTCGCCCAGCATACGGTAGTCGGGGCGGAAATCGTGCCCCCAGGCAGAGATGCAATGGGCCTCGTCAATCGCGATGAGGGCAGGCTTCTTGCGTGCCAGCATCTCGGGGAAGCCGGGGACGCGCATGCGCTCGGGCGCAATGAAGAGGAATTGCAGGGAGCCATCGAGGTAGTCGCGGCAGGCCTGACGGGACTCGTCGCGGGAGAGGCCGGAGTGGATGCGGGCGACTTTGAGTCCGAGTTGGGTGAGCTTGGCGGCCTGGTCGTCCATCAGCGCGATGAGCGGCGAGACGACCAGCGCTGTGCCGCCGCGTGCGATGGCTGGGAGTTGGTAGCAGAGCGACTTGCCCGCTCCCGTAGGCATGACGAGCAGCACGTCACGGCCGTTGGTGGCGGCCTGGCAGACGGCTTCCTGATTGGCCCGGAAGGCGGAGTGGCCGAAGGTCTTATGGAGCAGGGTTTCTAGGTTCATGCGGCTGGTACAGTTTCGCATGTTCTTCGTCTGTGGGTGAGTGGTGGGATGGGTTCGGGTGATGCTAGTTGGAGATGCGCTTTGCCTTCCATGCTCCGGTGATGGCTCCGAGGATCACGAGCCCAAGCAGCGAATTTCCGGCGTTGATAGCGTAGATCTCAAGCGTACGGGCTTCGAAGACATATTCCTTGGCCCAAGTGGTGGCGACAAAGCCGACCCATACCAAAACGGCGATGAGGATGCCGCGTTTGGTGGTCTGAGGACCAGTGATCTGGGTGAGGACACTGAGCACGGTGGCCGCGATTACAGAGCAAAGAAACGCCGTGACATATTGCGTTCCAGGAGTAATGGTAGCGACGGTGGTGAGATATTCGTGGGTACGACCGACGCCTTCCAGCCAGGGAATCATAAAGAGCGAGAACCAGATGGCCTCAAAGAAGAAGCAGGCGAGGGCCGCGACGAGAATGGCGATCCAGTTGAGTTTGACCGGATTGACGGAGGGCATAGGCTGCTCCTGATGGATGGGTCTTTGTATCACTCTTTTACGCGTGCGTGCAGGGCAGCTTGCTCAAAAATGCTGCAAGCTGCGGATGAAGTTGATTTTCCGGGCAAAAACGCCTAAACTAGCTTAGAAGAGTTCTGTTTTTTCTTCGGGTTAGCAGCAGATCCGAGGACGGGATGGAGTGGATTCGGCGCCGTATTTTGGTGCAGATTTCGACAGGAAGAAGGACATAAAGATATGGCAAAGCGTCGTGGTAATCCGAACTGGGGTAAGCCAGAGCCAATAGGGCCGGTAACTCCTACGGTGACATCGTTTGAGCAGGTGGTAAAGGAGTACAAGTTGACTCCAGACCAGTACATTCGTTCGACACGGCTGCGGGAGTGGGCGCGCCGGAACAAGAACTCAAAGTACATCCCGGAGGCGCTTTTGGAGGCCTGGGGCTTTGAGATCGAGTCGACCCTGTAGACCGTAATTCAGAAAGAACGAAGACGCCGCCTCATCGGGCGGCGTTTTTCTGCGCCGAAGTATGATGGAATTTCATCCACTTAGTTAGGTGGACGTACTGAGTGGATGTCTGAAGTGGACGTTTAAAGTGGACGTCGAAAGGTTTCATTATGGTTTCAGCAGGGTTTAGCGAGGTTGTAGAGGCGGTTGAGGAGTTCAAGGCTGGGCGGATGATCGTCGTGGTGGACGATGAGGACCGCGAGAACGAGGGAGATCTGACGCTCGCGGCGGAGTTCGTCACCCCCGAGGCCATCAACTTTATGGCGAAGTTCGGCCGCGGACTGATCTGCCTGACCCTCACCGAAGAGCGGGCTGACTACCTGCGGCTGGGGCCGATGACGCAGGACAATACGTCACGGTTTGGGACGGCATTTACGGAGTCGATCGAGGCCCGCGAGGGAGTGTCTACTGGGATCTCGGCGGCGGATCGAGCGCATACGATCCGGGTGGCGATCGATCCAGCTTCCACGGCGCAGGACCTGGCGCGGCCGGGGCATGTGTTTCCGCTGCGAGCCCGCAAGGGGGGAGTGCTGGTGCGGGCGGGGCAGACGGAGGCCTCGGTTGATCTGGCGCGAATGGCGGGGCTGATCTCAGCGGGCGTGATCTGCGAGATTATGAACGACGACGGGTCGATGGCTCGGGTGCCAGACCTGCTGAAGTTCTGCGAGCTGCATGGATTGAAGATGGTGACGGTGGCGGACCTGATTCGTTACCGGCTGCAGCATGAGCGGTACATCCGCCGGGTAGCTGAGGGATTGATGCCGACCGCGCATGGCGAGTTCCGGATGATCGCGTATGAGAGCGAGGTGGAGGGCGGTGAGTCGCACGTCGCGCTGGTCTACGGAGATATCAGCGGTTCGGACGCTGTGCCGGTACGGGTGCATACGCACTGCCTGGCGGGGGATGTCTTCTCGACCACCTTGTGTGATTGCCGTGCGGTAATGGAGGAGTCTCTGCGGATGATTGCGGAGGCTGGGCGAGGCGCGTTGGTGTACCTGCACAATGGCACCAAGGGCTTTGGCATCGATAAGAGTGCGGAGCCGCACCGGGTCGTATTCCATCGCGAATCGCGTGCCAAAGAGCGGTGTGGGGAGCGCAATGAACGGACACTGCGGCAGGTAGGGCTGGGGGGCCAGATCTTATCGGATCTGGGCATCCAGAAAATTCGACTGCTGACGAATACTCCTACGCATGTACCGGCACTGCAGGGGTTCGGGATTGAGATTGTGGAGCAGGTGCCAGTAGCTGTTTCGGCGGCGAAGCGATAGCAGCTTAGAACTAAAGCTAAGAAGACAGAAGCGGATACGAGCGAGGCTTGCTTGTATCCGCTTTTCTTTTTTAGCGAGGTTGGACGGTGAGGTTGAGGGTGACGGATTGGGTGATCTGGGTGCCGGAGGTGGAACTCGCCGTGATGCGGTATTGATATGTGCCGGGCGTGGTGTAACGGAGGGTGGCGTCTCCTCCTCCACCGCCGCCACAGCCCGAGGCGGATAGAAGTGTGGCCAGAGCGACGGCGGTGAGGAACGTGGTCCACAGGGTACTGAGGCGCGTCGTGGGCCGTCTCCAGAAAAAGAACAGTGCTGGAGTGAGCAGGCAGAGGACCGCGCCGCTGAGTGGGTTGAATCTGCCCGGCCTGGTGAGGGTGGCCAGCTTGATGGAGGTGACGGTCTGTAGGGTGGCTACGGAGGTTTGTACGCCTGCGCCGAGGTTCAGGGTGGCTGGGAGGAACGAGCAGGTGGTGTTGTCGGCGGCGACGATGGGCGCGCAGGTGAGGGCGACGGTCCCGGCGAAGTTGTTGATGGGGGTGACGGAGAGGGTATAGCTGGCGGGTCGGCCACTGGGGACAGTAGCGGAGGAGGCTGCGGCTCCATCGACGGAGAGGGTGAAGTTGCCGTTGAGGATGCCGATGCCGGTGAGCGGGATGAGATCCGGTGAGGTGGCGGCGGAGCTGGTGACGGTGAGCGAGGCGGTGCGCGGGCCGGCGGCGGTGGGGGTGAAGGCGACGGTGGTATTGCAGCTTGCTCCGGGGACCAGGATGGAGAGGGGGCAGGGAGCGATGACGTTGAAGTCGCCGACTCCGGTGGGCAGGGAGATTCCGGTGACCGGGGCGTTGCCGGTGTTGGTCAGCGTAACGGTAAGGTTGGCGGATGCGCCGATGGCAATGGTCCCGAAGTCGAGCGCAGTCGGGAAGACCTGAAGATGAGACTGGGCACCGATTCCGACTAGTGAGACGGTGAGAGGCGTATTGGTGGCAGAGGTGCCGAGCGATAAGGTGCCGGTACGTGTGCCGAGATGAAGCGGCGCAAACGTTACCTGGAGCGTGCAACTGGTGTTTGCCGCGAGTGTGCCGGTCGTTGGGCATGAGCCGAGGGAGGCGGTGTAGTCGCCGGTGGCATTAAGGCTGTTGAATGCGACTGCGGCGGTGCCAGTGTTGGAGACCTGAATGGGCAGGGTGCTGGATTGGCCCAGCAACGCAGTGGCAAAGTCGAGGGCGGTCCGGTTGAGGGTGAGAGGCGCTGGAGTGGCGGTGCCGAGCAGGCTAATGAAGTCCAGCGAGGAGCTGGAGTCAGACTGAATCTGCAGTGCGCCGATCCGGGGGGATGAAGCTGGCTGCGTCGTGGTCTGCGGGGTGAAGGACACGGTGAGGTCGCAGGAGGCTGCGGGCAGGATGGTCGCACAGGTGGAGGTGACGGTGAAGTCGGGGTCGGTCTTGAGCGAGGTGATGTGGAGGGTGGTGGTCCCGGTGTTTGCAAGGGTGATGGTCTGGGGGGCGGAGATGTTGCCGATGGCTGTTGCGGCGAAGGTCAGGGCGTTCTGCGAGGCGGTGTAGGAGAGCAGCGGTGCAGTGTTGCTGGGTGCAGTAACCAGCAGTGGGGCAGCGCTTCCGCTGAGGTCGATGACAGTCGGGCTGGAGAGCGCGCCACTCTCGATGGTAAGGACGCCGGCGTCGGAGGTGGGGAGTGGCGTGAGCGTTCCGGTAGCTTGCTGGTTGGTGGGGCTGTAGAGGACGGTGACGATGCAGCTCTGGCTAATGGTGAGGGTGGTGCCGCAGGTGGTGGTGGAGAGGAACGGCCACTGGGTGGTGATGCGGCGAATGGTAACGGTACCGGAGCTGCTCGTATTGGTAAGAATCAGGGTTCGGGTGCTGGACTGGCCGGAGGGGGTCTGGCCGAAGTTGAGCAGGTTGCCGGGGGAGAGCGGTCCGGTGACGGCGAG
>JANYER010000325.1 GCA_025359825.1 Granulicella sp. | reverse complement strand
ATTGTGCGCGAGTCGGTGCTGTCGCGGTTGAACACGAGGGCGATCGATACGGGTACGAGCCAGTCGATCGAGCTGCGGCGCGAAGCCGCACAGAAGGATGCTGAGGCAGATGCCGGCGATCCTCGCCTGAACGTGGCACGGCCCGCAGCCAGCCAGCCGACCAGCGCGGCGCAGGCAGCTTCTTCGATGGTGCAGCAGCTTCGTCTGCAGGCGCAACCCCAGGTGCCGGGTGCTGTGGTGCCGAGTGCTGTGGCTCCGGCTCCCACAACGGCGGTGCCAGCCGTTACGCCGCAGGTGCAGGGTGCAGGCGGGCCTCCGGTGAGTCTGACGGTGGTGCCGGCGAACTCGAATCAGGCAGTGGGCAGCACGTTCCAGGTGGCGGTAATGCTTGGGAATGGGCGCGATGTTTACTCGGTGCCGATGCAAATGCAGTTCAACCCGGCGGTATTGGAGCTGGTGAATGTGGATGCAGGCGACTTCCTGGGCAAGGACGGTCAGGCCGTGGCGATTGTGCATCGTGATGAAGGTAATGGACTGGTGACGATTTCTACTTCGCGTCCGCCGGGCGTTGCGGGTGTTTCGGGACAGGGCAGTGTGGCTACGCTGACGTTCAAGGCGATTGGGGCAGGTGACTCCAACCTTGGGCTGGTGAAGGTGGGAGCGCGGAATAGTGCGCAGGCCACGTTACCGGCTACGGGGTCGCAGGCCGTGGTGCACGTGAAGTGATGCAGGGGAGGAACTCCGTGTTTCGGCTGAACTCCACGGTAGGACCAGGGAATGCTGAATCCGGGCTGACGCTGGTGGAGTTGATCATTACGGTGGCGATTGTGTCGATCCTTGCGGCCGCTGCCGTGCCGATTGCACGTTTTACGGTAAAGCGTACCAAGGAGCGGGAGCTGCGGCGGGATCTGTGGGAGCTGCGGGACGCCATCGACCGCTATAAGGACGCGGCGGACAAAGGCGCCTTTATCACCAAGGCAGACAGCTATGGCTATCCGCCGGACCTGGAGACGCTGGTGAATGGCGTGGAAGCCCAGGGTGGTAAGAAGGTGCGGTTCCTGCGGAAGGTGCCGATTGATCCGATGACGGGGACGGCGGAGTGGCAGTTGAAGGCCAACCAGGATGATCCGGAGTCGGACTCGTTTGGCGGGCAGAATGTGTTCGATGTCCATAGCAAGAGCTATGCGGCGGGGTTGGACGGGACAAAGTATTCCACATGGTAGAGATGAATCCAACCCGGAGTGGTGAGCAGCGCGAGGCAGGGAGTAAGGAGGCCCGCGGTGCTGAGGCTGGGTTTACGCTGATTGAACTGATGATCGTGATGATCGTGATCGGATTGCTGGCGGCGATTGCGATTCCGTCCTATACGAACAATATTAGGAATGCCAAGGAAGCTGTTCTGCGAGAGGACCTGCACACCATGCGGGGGGCGATTGATTCCTACACGGTGGATAAGCAGAAGGCTCCGCAGGCGCTGGACGACCTGGTGCAGGCGGGGTACCTGAAGGTGATGCCGGTGGACCCGTTTACTCGGCGGAGCGACTCGTGGGTGCCGGCGCAATCGGACTCGCTCTCGAGCATCGACCAGACGCAGCCGGGGATTGACGACGTGCACTCCGGGGCGCAGTTGAGCGCAGCGGATGGTACGGCCTACTCGAGCTGGTAGATTTTGACGTCAGAAGAGTCCCAACCTAGACCTGGCTTACCAAAAGGGCGCATACTACGTCCAATGGACGTGGTGCTGCGTTCCTGTATTGATGGCGGAAGAGCAGCCCCATCCCTGGAGACTCCCCATGCGTTTCGTCGCGCAGCTTGGCTTTGCCTCACTCCTTACCCTGACATCGCTCACGTACGCCCAGACCTCGGGTGGGACGCAGCAGCCGTCTGACCCTTCCAACCCCTCGAACCCTTCGGACCCTGCTGCGAAGGCGCCAAAGGGTAGTGGCAAGCCTGCGCCTACGCAGGACGAGTTGAAGGAGGCAAAGGCGAAGGTTGCGGCTAAGTCGGACTCGCTGCCGTCGCCGGGTGAGGCGCTGGATCCGCACATCAAGGCGGGAAGTGATGACGACGTGAATGCCATCGGCAACCGCAACATCGGCGGGCGGGGTATGGGGAACTGGTATTCGACGGACTGGGAGATTCGGACCGGGAAGTCGTACTCGATGGAGATCGAGAAGTCTGCTCATCTGGTAACCGATCCGGTGATCGTGGAGTACGTGAATCGGGTGGGACAGAATATCGTCAAGAACTCGGACTCGAAGGTGCCGTTCACGATCAAGGTGATTGACTCGGACGAGATTAATGCGATGGCGCTGCCGGGTGGATTCTTCTACGTAAACTCCGGGCTGATTCTGGCTGCGGACGAAGAAGCGGAGTTGGCCGGCGTGATGGCGCATGAGATTGCGCATGTGGCCGCGCACCATGCGGCTCGGCAGCAGACCAAGATGAATTATGCGCAGATCGGGTCGATTCCGCTGATTATCTTTACGCAGGGAACCTGGACTGGTTATGGCATCTATGAGGCGGCACAACTTGCGATTCCGATTACGTTCCTGAAGTTCTCGCGCTCGGACGAGGCGCAGGCGGACTGGCTGGGACTGCAGTACATGTACAAGGCGGGCTATGATCCGCAGGCGTTTATCCAGTTCTTCGAAAAGATCGACGCGCTGGAGAAGCATAAGCCGGGGACGCTGGCGAAGGTCTTCTCCGACCATCCGCAGACCCCGGACCGGATTGACCGCTCCGAGGAAGAGATTGCGACCATCATGCCGGCACGTGCGGATTACGTGGTGACGACGTCGGAGTTTGACGACATCAAAGCTCGGCTGGCGCGTCTGGAGAACAAGCGTAAGTTGAACGATGGCAAGGGTGGCAATAAGCCTACTCTGCGCCGTGCGGGTGGGACGAACAACGATCCGAACAGCCCCAACTCCACCACGAGCGGCGATGACCGTCCTACCTTGGGTCGTCGGAACTAGTTGGTTTATTCGTAAACATGAGGGCTCGCTTCGGCGGGCCCTTTTGCTTTGTTATGAGGCAGGTCGCTCTGGAGACTCAGAGCCGATAAAATAGAGGAATGACGACCTCATCGACTTATACGACCGGCTACACGGACGATCACGCGGCCTCCGGACTGGATGCGAAGTTTCCTGCCATTGAGACCTGGAAGAACCAGTTTGCAGCTTACGAGATTCTGGTGGACGACCCGGAGTTTACGAGTGTGTGCCCCAAGACCAGCCTGCCTGACTTTGGACGGATTACGATTCGCTACATGCCGCGCGAGAAGTGCATGGAACTAAAGAGCCTGAAGGAGTATTTGTTTGTGTACCGGAACCTGGGAATCTTCCAGGAGAACATCGTGAACCAAATTCTGGACGATGTGGTGAAGGCGACGGATCCTGTGTGGGCGGAGATCGTTGGGGACTTTCGGCCACGAGGTGGAATTTCTACTGTCGTAACTGCCTACTACCCAAGAAATGAAAAAGACGCCAAGCGATAATCCATCTTCGTGATGGGATGAATGTACTCTGGTGCTTCCGACGAACGTCCTACTGGCGTAGCAACTGACCTGATATCCTCGAGCCGATGAGCGATCTGAAGAAGCCCAAAATTGTTGGTGTCGCTGGTGCGACTGTCGCGCTCGTTTTGCTGACGGCGATGAACTTCGTGAACTACATTGACCGGTACATTTTGCCGGCGGTGCAGGAGCAGGTGAAGGGTGAGTTTCGGCTGTCGGATGACCAGATTGGTTCGCTGACGCTTTGGTTCATGGTGGCGTACATGGGAGCGTCGCCGATTACAGGGTGGCTGGGAGACCGGTTTCCGCGGAAGTGGATGATCGTGATTTGCGGGCTGGCAATCAGTGCGTGCAATTTTCTGACGGCGGATGTGCAGTCCTATAGTTCGCTGAATTTGCGCCATGCTGCCTTGGGGATTGGGGAGGCTAGCTTCGGGATTTTTGCTCCGGCGATGCTGGCGGACTTCTATCCAGAGAACCAGCGGAACCGGGTGCTGACAATCTTCAATATCGCGATTCCAGTGGGGGCTGCGCTGGGGTTCCTGGCGGGGGGAGTGATTGGGCATCGCTACGGCTGGCGGCAGTCATTTGTTGCGTCGGCGATTCCGGGTGCGGTGATTGCGATACTGATTGCGATCTTCCTAAAGGAGCCGGAGCGTGAGTCGAACGGCAAGGACAAGAAGCGCGGCGAGCATGGGTTATGGGCGGAGCTGACTGCGCTGGGGACGAACAAACCTTACCTGTGCTCGATCTTTGGGTATGCGGCGGTGACGTTTTCGCTGGGTGGGATCTCGGTGTGGATGGCTTCATTTCTGCAGCGGATGAACGGTTATAGCCAGGAGCAGGCGGCGGGTGTGATGGGGCCGGTGATCGTGGTGGCGGGGCTGGGTGGGACGGTGTGCGGCGGACTGCTGGCGCAGTGGTGGAGCAAGCGTACGGCAAAGGCTCTGTACCTGGTACCTGCGTGGAGTGCGGTGTTGGCGGTGCCTCCGGCGCTAGTGTGCTTCTTCGGACCACCCTCGCTTACGATTGCTGGGCTTTCGATAGCAGTGTTTTTAATCTTCCTGGGGACTGGGCCGGTGAACGCGGCCACACTCAATGCGGTGCGGCCGGAGATGCGGTCGATGGCGATGGCGGGGCAGTTGCTGATTATCCATCTGTTTGGAGATGCGGCTTCGCCGAAGTTGATTGGGTTGATCAGCGACCACTCGAACCTGCGGGTGGGTTTGGGTGCGACTCTGGTGACGATGGTGCTGGGGGGAGTGATCTTTTTCATTGGCTCCAAGGTTGCGCCGCCGTCGGCAACTGTCGATGTTCAGGCGGCTGCATAGTAAAGTGGACACTGGATTGAAACCTTCACCAACGACCTGAGCCACGACCTGACTTTCCCTTTCCAATCCGTTGTAATGATCGCTGCGTGGGCGGTGGTGGTGGGGTGGCTTTGCGTGGTGCTTCGGGCGGCAAATGGGCTGCCGCGTATCCCGAATTTGCTGACGAAGCGTTTCGGTGGTGAGCCAGATGGCTTGCCGCAAATTACGGTAGTGGTGCCGGCGCGGAACGAGTCTGTGCATGTAAAAGCTTGTATAGAGTCGTTGCTGCAACAGGACTATGCGGCGTTGCGGATTGTGGCGGTGAATGACCGCTCGACGGACGACACTGGGGCGATTCTGGATGCGCTGGTGTTGACGGATCCGGAACGACTAAGGGTATTGCATATTGCAGAGCTGCCTCCGCAGTGGCTGGGCAAGACGTATGCGATGGCGGAGGCCGCGAAGGCAACGATAGAAGAGGATGCTCCCGACTTTTTGCTGTTTACGGATGCGGATGTGATGTATCGCAAGGACGCGATCCGGCGGTCGCTGGTGTACGCGGTGGAGAGCGGCGCGGACCACCTGGTGACGGTTCCGACGACGATTATTCTGCGCTGGGACGAGGCGATGGTGCTGGGCTTCTTCCAAATCTTTGGCCTCTGGGGTGCGCGGCCGTGGAAAGTGGCAGACCCCAAGGCGCGGCGGGATGCAATTGGGATTGGTGCGTTCAACTTAGTGAGGACGTCGGCCTATGAGCAGATTGGTGGGTTTGCCGGGCAGCGGATGGACATTCTCGAAGATCTGACACTGGCGCGGCGCATCAAGCGGGCTGGACTGGCGCAGCGCATCGCGTTTGGGCGTGGACTCGTGAATGTCCATTGGGCATCGGGCGCGGCAGGGTTGGTGGAGGTGATGACGAAGAATATCTTCTCCGCGTTTCGCTTCCATGTGTCGCTACTGCTGCTGGCATGCGGGTGGCTGGCGGTGTTTTGCGCGTCGCCGGTGGTGACGCTGGCGTATGGGCCGACGCGGCTACCGGGTGCGGTGACGCTGGCGGCTGTGCTGTGCGGGTATGGGCTGTTCCAGAGGACTTCGGGGATCTCAGCCTGGTATGCGCTGCTGTCGCCGATTGCTGCGATGGTGTTTATCTTCACGATGCTGCGGTCGATGTTGACGACGCTGCGGCAGGGTGGGGTGAGATGGCGCGGGACGTTCTATTCGTTGAAGGAGCTACGTGAACATGCCGCCCCGCTGTTTGGGCGGGACGGCATGGTGTGAGGCTGTAGGTGCAAAAGCGCCCTGACGCCGGGCGGGCGGTACTTCGTACTGTTTTGGACGCTTCGCGTATCTACTAGGGATCGTTAAGCACCGACCAGGACGTTGCCGTAGCGCTTCTGGACGTAGTCGTCGAGGATGACCTTGAACTCGTTGACGATGTCATCACCGCGGAGGGTCATGGCGAGCTTGCCATCGATGTAGACGGGGGCGACTGGATCTTCGAAGGTGCCGGGGAGGGAGATGCCAATGTTGGCGTGCTTGGACTCGCCAGGTCCGTTGACGATGCAGCCCATCACGGCTAGTTTGAGCTCTTCGACGCCGGGGTACTGCTTCTTCCACTCGGGCATGGACTCGACGAGGTAGGACTGGATGCTCTCGGCGAGTTCCTGGAAGTAGGTGGAGGTGGTGCGGCCGCAGCCGGGGCAGCTGGTGACCTGCGGCATGAAGGAGCGGATGCCGAGGGACTGGAGGATCTGCTGACCGCAGCGGACCTCTTCGGAGCGGTCGCCGCCGGGGGTGGGGGTGAGGGAGACACGGATGGTGTCGCCAATGCCGGCGAGCAGCAGGGGAGACAGGCCAGCGGTGGAGGCTACGATGCCCTTCATACCCATACCGGCCTCGGTAAGGCCTAGGTGAAGTGCGTGGTCGCAGCGGCCGGCGAGCTCGGTGTAGACGTCGATGAGGTCGCGGACGCCGGAGACTTTGGCAGAGAGGATGATCTGGTCGCGGCGCAGGCCATAGCGTTCCGCAGCCGCGGCGTTGTCGAGCGCGGAGACGACCATCGCTTCCATCATGACGTCACGCGCATCCTTTGGCTCGCTGGATTTCGAATTCTCATCCATCATCCGGGTGAGCAGCGCCTGGTCGAGCGAACCCCAGTTGACGCCGATGCGGACCGGCTTTTGGTGCTCTACTGCGACTTCAATCATGGTGCGGAAGTTGTCATCGTCCTTACGCCCGATCGAGACATTGCCGGGATTGATGCGGTACTTCGCCAGTGCCCGTGCACAGTCCGGGAACTTCTTGAGGAGCAGGTGGCCGTTGTAATGGAAGTCGCCGATGATGGGCGTGTTCCACCCCTTTGCGTTGATCCCCGCAACGATCTCCGGCACCGCAGCGGCAGCAGCGTCATTGTTCACGGTAATGCGGACCAGTTCCGAACCCGCCCGCGCCAGCGCAGCAATTTGTTGCACGGTACTTTCGACATCGGCAGTATCGGTATTGGTCATCGACTGGACCACAACAGGCGCGCCCGAGCCGACCACGACTCCCCCGATGTTGACGTTGACTGACTTTCTACGCGTGATGGAAGGCATATAGTTTCCTCAACTTTACCATTTCAACCCGACGGACCGCCTAATGCACGAGAGGACTTGTAGGGGTTGGGATACACTTCAAAAATGTGGCCCGGTAGCTCAGTTGCATAGAGCAGCGCACTCCTAACGCGA
>JANYER010000322.1 GCA_025359825.1 Granulicella sp. | reverse complement strand
GTGGCCGGCGAGTGAGGCGTCGGACATATAGGTGTCGACAGCTACCTTGACGAGGTAGGGGCCGAGGACGTCGCTTCCGGCCTTGAAGAGGATGGCAAAGGCAGAGAGCGCGGTCTGGAGCTTGTATGGGCGCAGGTAGGTGAGCAGACGGCGCATCAGTCGGCCGTCGTAGGCTTTACCGACGACATCGTCGTCGTGTGCTGGCTTCTTGGTGGAGTCCTTCTCGGGCTCCGGAAGCTTTTTCTTGTCTGGGATCTTGTCTGCCATGCGGTTGTCTCTAGTTTAGATGGCCGCCAACCGCATGGGATTCTAGAAACTCAGCGCGCAGCGACAGTGCCGGAATTCACTGTATCTTCCAACACCGCGCCGAGGATGGAACCTTGTCCTGACTTCTGCGCGAAGACCACGACCCGCGTCTTTCCTGCGACCGTGTCCTGCTGGGCTGGCAGGGAGAACTTTACTGGTCCGCTGGCGAGATCCTGCACGCTGCCGATGCGGACAAGGGAGCGGACGACGCCGACGTGTTTGAGCTGGCGTCCTCCGTTCTCGCCGCTCTTGACGTTGGTGACGGCTGCGGGCTCGACGAGGGCGGCGTAGAGGTCTCCCTTGGGGAGTGATGCCGAGGCGATAGCGACGGATACTGCTCCAGCGACTTTATGAGGTTCCATCGTGAGGCTGGAGAGGCGGAGGCTGATCTTGGCGGCCTGGCTGGCGTGCTGGATGGCCTGACGGGCGCGAGTGGAGTCGTTGCCTACGAACTGTTCTGAGCCGTCAACGACCATCTGGGGGGTGTAGACGCTTTCGAGGTGAAAGCGGTCGCCGTAGCCATGCTGACGCTGGGTGTATTGCGGCGAGGAGAAGCGGTCGTGCCAGCCCAGGCCGTCCCAGTAGTCGACGTGCTCGCCGAGGACGATAATTTCTGCTCCTGCTATGGGTTGCTCCTGCTCGAGCTTCATCAACAGCGCATCGGCTGGAGGGCAGCTGGAACAGCCCTCCGATGTGAAGAGCTCTACTACTACGGGCGTGCGGGGCTGCGCTGTGCCAATGCCGGTGGCGAGACAGAGCAGCAAGGCAAATTGCTGGGACAACTTAGGAAAACGGACTGAAAAAGGAGCCATCTGGATTCAACCTCGCCGATATGACTCCGCAGGGACGTGAAGGATACAAGCGGAGAGAAGAATCTCCGTGAAAGAATAAAGAGTAGGGAAGTGGTTGCTGAACTGCTTCGAAAGATTTGTTCCTTATGTCAGCTCTTGGTGTCTACATCTCGGTGCCGTTCTGCAAGGCGAAATGTACGTTCTGCAACTTTGCTTCGGGTGCGTTTGCGCCTGCACGGATGGACCGCTATATCGACCGATTATGCGATGAGATCGGGGCGGCCCGTGCCAATGCGCGGAAGATCGGTGCTTCACTGCCCGATAGCGTGGACACGCTGTACTTTGGCGGGGGGACTCCGAGCTTGTTGTCGCCTGGGCATCTGCGCCAAGTCTTCGGCCGGCTTCGCAGCGAATTTAGATTGAGCGCGGATGCTGAGATTACGTTGGAGGGTGCTCCGGGGCAACTGAGTGAAGAGACGCTTGCTGAGCTACAGGAACAGGGGCTGAACCGGGTCAGCCTGGGGGTGCAGTCTTTTGTGGATCGTGAGTCCGCGACGATTGGACGGCTGCATACGCGGCGAATTTGTTTGGATGAGATTGCTCGGCTGCGTGCTGCCGGGATCAAGAATATCAACCTCGACCTGATCGTTGGGCTGCCGCACCAGACTGAGATGAGTTGGTTGGAGTCGCTGGATGTTGCGGTTGGAACGGGTGTTCCGCATATGAGCGTCTACATGCTGGAGGTAGATGAGGACTCCCGCCTGGGGCGCGAGATGCTTGTCTCCGGGAGTCGCTATAGCGCGGCAACTGTGCCGACCGATGATCAGTCCGCTGATTGGTATCAGCTTGCTTGTAACCGCCTGAACGATTCCGGCATTACGCAGTATGAGATTTCCAACTTTGCGCGTGCAGGTTACGAGTCGCGGCACAATATCAAGTACTGGCATCGTGATCCTTACGTGGGGTTTGGGCTGGATGCGCATTCGATGCTGAGGACCGCTGGTGGGGCGGTGCGGTTCAGTAATACTAGCGATCTGGATTTGTATTCTGCGGATGGTGAGGCTGCTGGTTTGCTGCCTATTTATAACGCTGCTTTGCCGTTACCGGAGATGGATGTGGTGACAACAGAGGCGGCGTTTGAAGAGGCTTTGTTTCTTGGGCTTCGCCTGAATGCGGGTGTGTCGCTCGCAGTTATGCGAGAACAGTTTGGTGAGGCGATGGTTGCGCAGTCTCTTCCGGCGATGCGGGAAGTGAGCGAGGCTGGGCTGCTTCGATTGAACTCGGATCGCATTGCACTGACCGACCGTGGCCGTATGGTTTCAAACGAAGTCTTTAGCCGACTGTTGCTGCATCAGGATGAGCAGCAGGAACTTGTTCCGGCATAAACGAATTTCAACCACACAGAAGGAATCTTGAACTCATGATAGATCTGCGCAGCGATACCGTTACTCGTCCCACTCCTGCTATGCGTACTGCGATGGCCAACGCTGAGGTCGGAGACGACGTCTATGGGGAAGACCCCACCGTGAACCTGCTGGAGCAGACGGCCGCCAAGTTGTTTAGCCGCGAGGCTGCCATTTTCGTTCCGACCGGAACGATGGGGAACCAGATGGCGATCCGGCTGCACACGCAGCATGGGCAGGAGGTGATCTGCGAGGCGCGCTCGCACATCTTCGATTGGGAGATGGCCATGACCGCCGCCTTTGCGGGCTGCCAGGTGCGCACGGTCGCTGGGGAACGGGGCATCCTGACGTGGCCGCAGATCGCTACGGCCATCGGGCCGAAGATTTACTACCGCGCACAGACGGCGCTGGTCTGTATCGAGAACACGCACAATATGGCTGGTGGTACGGTTACTCCGTTGAGCACGATGCAGGAGATATGGGCCGGAGCGCGGGAGGCCGGTCTGCCTGTTCATCTGGATGGTGCGCGGGTCTTCAATGCTGCGACTGCGCTGGGGCTCTCCGTTGCGGAGATGACTTACGGCTTTGACACGGTGAACTTCTGCCTGTCGAAGGGGCTGGGGGCTCCGGTTGGCTCGATGCTCGTGGGCTCTGCGAAACATATTGAGCAGGCTCGCATCCATCGCAAGGCGCTGGGTGGTGGGATGCGACAGGCAGGAATTCTGGCGGCGGCGGGGTTGATCGCGCTCAACGAGATGCCGGCCCGGTTGCATGAAGACCATGCGAACGCGCGACTGCTCGGGGAGGCAGTTGCAGCGGAAGCCGCAGCGAGCATCGACCTCGACGGTGTCCAGACCAATATCGTTATCTTCACCTTGACGAACAATGGGGACGCGGCTGCGTTCTGCGCGTTGCTGAAGCAGAAGGGTGTCCTGGCCAGTGCGATTGGGCCGCATTCGGTGCGCTTTGTCACGCACTACGACGTTAGCCGTGAGGACTGTGCGGCGGCGGCCGCGACCGTCGTCGCGCAGTTGAAGCTGCTGTAGCGAGGTCTAGTCTGCGCCTGGCTGGATGGTGGGCTTGGTCGCGAGGAAGACGCTTATCACGGTTCCATGTGAGGTTTCGGAGGTGTCGCTTTGCACGGAGATTTTGCCGCCGTGTTTATTGACGATGCCACGGCTCACCCACAGGCCAAGCCCGGTGCCATGCTCGCCCTTGGTGGTAAAGAAGGGCTCGAAGATCTGGGTCTGGTCTTCTGCTGTGATTCCGGGACCGTCATCTTGTATCTGCACAGTTGCGCCTGGCTCGGTCCGGATGCCACTGGCAGTGGTTGCGAGTTTGGGTGTGATCCCGACCCAGACGTTGCCGCCCTTACCGGTCGCCTCGGCTGCATTGGTGATGAGGTTGGAGAAGACCTGGCGCAGTTCGGCAGGGAAACCGTCGATGGTGATGGCGTCGGGCATCTCCACATGGACGGTGACACCGAGATCGGTGAGGCGACGCTCCATGAGCAGCAGAATCTCCTGCAGCATCTCGCGAAGGTCGACCTGCACGGGCGTCTTCGATTCGCGGTAGAGCCCCAGCATGGCGCGGCTGATCTGGGTGACGCGGGCGAGTTCCTGCTCGGCCATCGACATGAACTGGACGGACTCTTCCGGGGTGGCTCCGGTGCGCATGAGGTAGAGCAGGTTGCTGACGGAGTCGAGCGGATTATGAATCTCATGCGCGATGGTGGCGGCAAGGCGACCTGCGACGGCCAGTTTCTCGCTGGCCAAAAGTGCGTCCTGGGTGCGGCGCTCCAGTGTGATGTCGCGGAAGACCAGCACGAAGCCCGCCGTGCGGCCTGTCTTATCGCGAATGGGTGCGCCGCTATCGGCGATGTGGAGCTCTGTGCAGTCCTTGCGGATGAGTACGGTGTGGTTCGCCAGTCCAACGACACGATCCAGCCGCTTGACCTTGTCCACGGGGTTTTCCACGATGGCCCGGGTGGTTTCATTGACGATGTGAAAGATCTGCTCGAGTGGCTGATTTCTGGCCTCGTCGATGGTCCATCCGGTCAGCTCCAGCGCGACTGGGTTCATCATCTGGATGCGTCCTTCGGCGTTGCAGGTGATGACGCCGTCACCGATGGAGGCCAGCGTGGTTCGCAACTCCTGCTCGGACTCGAAGAGTTCGTTGGTCTGGAGCCGAAGGGTCTCCACCGAGGTGCGATAGGCATCCGAGACCGCATGCAGGCGGCTGCGGGTGAACAGGCCGATGATGACCCCCATCACCAGAGCCAGCACAAAGATGCCCTCTAGCATGGTGCGTACCTGGAGGTGCCAGCGGTCGATGCGCCGGTTGCGTCGCTCCTGCGCCTCGTGGATGATGCCGTCGAGATCGGCCCGAATATCGTCCATCAGGGCCTTTCCGTGGAGATTCTGTTCTACATCGTTGGCTGTGCCGCCTGCCTTGATGGTCGCGATGAGGGGCTCGGCAAAACCGACCTGCCAGGTCTGGTGTCCGTCCTGCAGACGCTGCAGGTGGTCTTTCTGGGACTGGTTTGCACCAGGAACATTCTCAAGGGCTGCAAGTTGGGTCTGGAGCAGGACCTGGGCCTTGTTGTACGGCTCAAGGAAGCGCTGGTCGCTGGTCGTTTGGTAGCCGCGCAGACCGCTTTCTTCATCCACAATCAACTTCGCGACTAATGTAGCCTGCGTAATGCGATCGTCCGACTGCTGAATCAGATCCACCGTGCTGTTCGACCCGCGAACGTCGACGTAGAGGGCAACTGCCATCACCAGCAACGCAAACACCGGGAGAAGAAACACTTGCAGGAGAATTCGCTTAAACGTGCTGTGCTCCACGTTACCCCCGTTTCTTCCAACCGAGTTTCGATTCGATCATTCGCTCACCGGAGTATGCAGGAGGCTTTCCACTTTCTCCAGTAACATCTCCGCACCTTCGCCTTTGGTCATATACAGATTGACCAGGGCGGTCACTTCGGCGGGCAGGCCAACGTAGGCTGAGAGCAACAGGATGGGAACCTGGGGCTTGGTCTGGCGCATTCTGACGGCTACTTCGCCCCCGTTCATCCCGGGCATGGAGTAGTCCAGCACAACGATCTCAACTGGCTCTTTTGCAAAGACTTGCAGGCCCTCCAGCCCATCCTGCGCGGTTAGTACCTTGTAGCCGGAGCGCTCCAGCAGGATCTTGCGGACCTGAAGTCCAATCAGTTCGTCATCTACACATAGAACAAGATGGGAGTCAGTTTCCATAGGTCCCCTCTGACGACGCCTCGGAGGGAGGCAAATCAGCAGTTCGGTTGAGTATACTTCGTGGCAGGTCGACTGACCTCGGAATGGGCGTGGAAGTGCCAACCCGATCTGATTGAAAAAGCCACCTTAATATATCGAAAGAAGCTGTTTTTCCACAAATGGATGGCTGGTATTCCTAAAGTAGGATTCATCGTACGTTCGCAATTCCAGTGTCCCGATAGGCTACCTTTATTTACGTAGGTCTCTACGAACGAGGTTCAAGCATTTGAGTCAGACGATCTTTGTGTTGGAAGATGACGCCGACATCTCCCGGCTGGTTCAGTACCATCTGGAGAGCGCGGGCTTTACAGTAAAGCCTTACCTTGCCATCAACCAGATCCTGTCGGACGCTGAGCGGCAGCCACCCGCGCTCTTTCTGCTGGACATCATGGTTCCTGGAGGCGATGGTCTGGACCTGTGCCGCCGTCTTCGCCAGAACCCCTCGCTGAGCATCGTCCCCATCATCTTCCTTACCGCTCGAGCTGCGGAGAACGATCGCGTTCATGGCCTGGAGATGGGCGCAGATGACTACATCACCAAGCCCTTCGCAACCCGCGAACTGGTGGCCCGGGTGAAGGCCGTGCTGCGCCGCTTCGAGCGTCCCAGCACACCGTCCATCCTGCGCTTCGAGCAGATTGAGATCGATGCGAGTGCGATGCAGCTACGCGTCGAAGGCCAACTGGTGACCACCACCGCCACCGAGTTCCGTCTGCTGGACTACCTTGCCCGGCACCCCGGCCGCGTCTTTAGCCGCGACCATCTGCTGGATGCGGTGTGGGGCGACGCGCGTTTTGTAACGCCGCGCTCGGTGGATGTGTACGTCCGCCGCATCCGCGAGAAGATCGAGGTCGATGCCGAGACGCCGCGCTACCTTAAGACGATGCGCGGTGCAGGCTATCGCTTCGAGATTCCCAAGTCCGCGCCCATGGCTCAATCTGCATAACCGCTTCGCCGAACCTATAGCTCGTGCAACGGGGAGCCGTTAAGCTAGCTTGCAGTTCAGGATGCCTTCGTGACGCGCAGTCTCTTCTTCTCCTTTTTCGTTCGCATGACGATCGCGCTGGCCTTCGTAGCCATTATGCGAGTCTGGTTTACGCCTAATGGCTGGGCTCCGGGCATTGTGCTGGTGCTGGTATGGGCGGCGATTAATGCTTTGCTGTTGGCCCGCTCGGTGCGGCGGAACATCACGTCGCTGGAGGCCTCCACAGCAGCGATTGCAGAGCGTCCCGTTGCATTGAAGGAGCAGAACTACCAGGACTTCGACGGCCTGGCCCACGCCATCTCCACCGTCTCCAGCCATGTCGAGCGAGCGCTTGCCGCAGCCTCCGAGAGTCGCAATGACCTGGCGGCGATGATCGACAGCATGCAGGACGCGGTGGTCGCCGTCGACCAGGCCGGGCGCATCCAGTGGACCAATCAGCATATGCAGCAACTGATCCCCGGGTCATCGGTGACGGGCGCGGTGCGGGTGGGCCATGCACTGGTCCAGACGATCCGCGACCCCGAGGTGCTGCAGTGCGTCAGTGCAGCGCTGTCGGAGCGGACAGTGTGCGAACGGCGCTCCACTTCGTTGCTGCCTGGCCGAATCTTTGAGGTGATCGCCTCGCCCATGCCCGGCGGCGGCGCGGTGGCGGTGTTGCGCGATATTACCCGCGAGGAGCAGGTGGAGCGCACTCAGCGGGACTTCGTCGCCAATGTCTCGCACGAGTTGCGTACGCCGCTCACCTCCATCACGGGCTACGTCGAGACGCTGCTGGACCACGAGGCCAGCCTCAGCCCCCAGGCACGCGAATTTCTCACAACGATTCTCAAGAATGCGACCCGGATGAACCGGCTTACGGAAGACCTGCTGGTGATGGCGCGAGTTGAGTCCTCGGAGCAAGACCTGCACCCGGCACCGGTCCCGGCGGACCTGCTGGTGCGCGATGCTGTGCAGGCTATGAGCGGACTGGTTCAGGATGCGGAGGCGGTTCTCGAGATCGGCGAGACTACCAGCACGCAGGTCTTTGCCGACTCCGACGCCGTCGTGCAGGTACTCAGCAACCTGATCGAGAACGGCATCAAGTACGGGCAGCCCAGCGCGAATGTCCGCTCGCGCGTTGTCGTTAGTGCAGCCGAGATATCGGAGCCCTTTGAGGCGGTGGAGTTTCGCGTTCGTGACTACGGGCAGGGAATCGCCTCCGAGCATCTTACGCGCATTTTCGAGCGGTTCTATCGCGTCGATAAGGCCCGGTCCAGGGAGTCCGGCGGTACCGGACTGGGGCTGGCCATCGCCTTGCACGTGGTCCAGATGCAGGGCGGGACCATCCGGGCGGAGAGCAAACTCAACGCCGGAAGTACCTTTATCTTCACTTTGCCCAAGGCTCAATATCCACACGATTGAAACGGTTTATCCCCGATTTTACTGGGATGTAACTTTCCCGTAACAATTCCCCCTCAAACTGTAGTTGCACTGGCTGGTATTCGGCTTCGCAGTAATGTCGCTGCAGGTTGATCCGGTACGTTTAAGGAGACACATGAATCTGAAGTTCATCGCAGCAGGCGTACTGGCGGCCGCCACTTTGGGTGCTACCGCACAGAACATTAACGGTGCCGGGGCGACCTTCCCTTACCCCATCTACTCCAAGTGGTTCAGCGAGTACAGCGAGGCTCACCCGAACGTCAAGATTAATTACCAGTCCATCGGCTCGGGCGGCGGTATTCGCCAGGTCTCCGAGGGCACCGTCGACTTCGGCGCTACGGACAGCCCGATGACCGATGAAGCCATCAACGGCGCGAAGGTCAAGACGATGCACATTCCCACCGTGCTCGGCGCAGTCGTTCCGGTCTACAACCTGAAGGGTGTGACCCAGGACCTGAACTTCTCCGGCGACGTGATTGCCGATATCTATCTAGGCAAAATCTCGAAGTGGAGCGATCCGCGCATCGCCAAGGACAATCCCGGGGTTAAGTTCCCGGATAACGCCATTCTCCCCGTCTATCGTTCGGACGGTAGCGGCACCTCGTTCATCTTTACCGACTATCTCTCGAAGGTGAGCCCTGACTTCAAGAGCAAGGTCGGCGCAGCCGCCTCAGTAAAGTGGCCCACGGGCATCGGCCAGAAGGGCAACGAAGGTGTAGCCGGTATGGTGCGTCAGTCGCCCAACTCCTTCGGCTACGTGGAGTTGATCTACGCGCGCGGCAACAACATGCAGTTCGGCGCGGTGAAGAACAGCGCAGGCAAGTTCGTCAAGGCCAGCACCGACGGCGTCACCGCTGCCGCCGCTGCTGCCGCCAAGAGCATGCCAGCGGATTACCGTGTGTCCATCACCAACGCGGCTGGGCCAGCTTCTTACCCCATCTCCAGCTTTACCTGGTTGCTGATTCCGCTAAAGTCCACCGATCCGGCCAAGGCCAAGGCACTTGCCGAGTTTCTCGGTTGGATGCTGGACAAGGGTGAGGCCGAGGCCTCCGCTATGACCTATGCGCCGCTTCCAAAGCCGGTGCAGGACATGGTCCGCAAGTCCATTGCACAAGTGAAATAAACAAACATGAAACTAGGCCGCACGGAAGAGCTCTCACTCTTCCGTGCGGCATTTGACTCATCGTACGTTCGTCGCAGCAGTCTACAATCAGCACGGTATCAGCAAGCATACTGGCCAGCTTCAGCCAGAAGTTTTGCCCTAGATTTTTGTCCCAGATACTCAGAACTCACAGGAAGAAGAACGTGTCTCTCACCCGCATGACGACTGAACCCGAATCCGGCTCTACCAAGTCCGCGTTGTCTCCCGTTCCGACCGAGTTTGTCGCATCGGCAGTTGAAGCGCCGGTCTCTGCTCCCTCGCCGATTCGTGAGTTTCTGAGTCAGCGTGGTAGCGGGCGGCTGGCGGACCGCAGCTTCGCCGCCGTGATGCTGCTGTGTTCGCTCAGCATCTTCCTCATCGTTCTGTTTATCTTTTTCATTCTCATCAGCCGCTCGAAGCTATCGCTGCTCGCATTCGGGTGGAAGTTCTTCACGCGCCAGGCATGGGACCCGGTCTCTGGCGACTTCGGCGCTTTGCCGTTCATCTACGGCACACTGGCTACTTCGTTTCTTGCTCTGCTGATCGCCGTGCCGTTGGCCCTGGGGGTCGCGGTCTTTCTGACAGAGCTTTGCCCGCGCTCGCTGCGCGCTCCCATCTCCTTCCTCACGGAGTTGCTCGCGGCCATTCCTTCCGTGGTCTACGGTCTGTGGGCGGTCTTCGTGCTGGTGCCCATCATGCGCGACTCGCTTGGGCCTTTCCTGTACAAGACCCTGGGTTGGACCGGTTTTTTTGAAGGCTCAAACTTCGGCGTCGGGTTGCTGACCGCGAGCATTATCCTTGCCATCATGATCTTGCCGGTGATCTCGTCGCTTACGCGGGACATCATGACCTCGGTGCCGAACAGCCAGCGCGAAGGTGTTCTGGCCCTCGGCGCGACTCGCTGGGAGATGATCCGCACAGGGGTGCTGCGCAACTCGCGCATCGGCATCGTCGGCGCGGTGATGCTTGGCCTCGGTCGTGCGCTGGGTGAGACGATGGCCGTCACCATGGTCATCGGCAACCACGCCGATATCAGCAAGTCGCTCTTCGCGCCGGGCTACACGCTCGCCAGCGTCATTGCGAATGAGTTCTCTGAGGCCACCGGCGACCTGTACCTCTCCGCCCTAATCGAGATCGGGCTTGCCCTCTTCCTGGTCACCATCGTGGTCAACGCCATCGCCCGCCTGATGGTCTGGGCCGTAACTCGCGGCGCACCGGCAAGGGCGGCCTGACATTATGAGCACTCTACCTTTGTCTCCGAATCCTCTGCGTACTCCGGCCAAGCCTTCGGTCATCAATACGCTGCGTCGTCAGGCCATGAACCACGTCATCACCGGACTCTCGATCCTCAGCACGGTCGTGGTCATCGCCCCATTGGTCGCCATCCTGGTCTACCTGATCTACAAGGGGGCCAGCTCGCTGAACCTCGCCTTCTTCACCCACATCCCGGCACCGGTCGGCGAGCAGGGAGGCGGCATGGCGAACTCCATCGTCGGCTCCGGCATCATCCTGTTCCTCGCCAGCCTGATGGGCATCCCTATTGGCATCTCAGCGGGCGTCTACCTCGCCGAGTTTGGTCGCGGCAGCTTTCTGGGCAATGCGATCCGCTTCACGGCAGATGTGCTCAACGGCGTCCCCTCGATTGTGATGGGCATCTCCATCTACTCGCTGATTGTGATGCAGCAGAAGCATTTCTCTGCGTTGGCCGGTGGTATCGCACTCGCCATCATGATGGTCCCCACCATCACGCGCACGACGGAAGAGATGCTGGCCACCGTGCCACATGCCATCCGTGAAGCCGCGCTTGGACTGGGCGTGCCGAAGTGGCGTACTGTGCTCTCGGTCAGCTTGCGGACGGCATCGCCCGGCATCATCACCGGCTGTATGCTGGCTTTCGCCCGCGTCGCAGGCGAGACCGCTCCGCTGCTCTTTACCGCGTTTGGCAACCAGTTCTGGAGCTTCAAGCTGAACGAGCCGATCGCTGCTCTGCCGCTCCAGATCTATGTCTACGCCATCAGCCCCTACGACGAGTGGCATCGCCTTGCGTGGGCCGGATCGCTCGTCCTTATCGTTATGATTATGGTTGCCGTCACGCTCGTCCGCATCTTCGCTAACCGCGGCGTACTCAAAGGAGCAAGCTAGTGGGAGTCGGAATTCAGGTCGAGAATTTGAACGCTTGGTACGGGACTACACACACCCTGCAGGACATTAACCTGCACATCCCCGCCAACCACGCCACCGCGCTGATCGGTCCTTCCGGCTGCGGCAAGTCGACCTTCGTGCGCTGCCTGAACCGTATGCACGAAACCAACCCCATCGCACGCGCCACCGGCGTTATCAAGATGGGGGAGCTCGACATATACAAGGACGCGTCGCCGGTGGAGATTCGCCGTCGCGTCGGCATGGTCTTCCAACGCCCCAACCCGTTCCCGACCATGTCGATCTATGACAACGTAGCCAGCGGACTGAAGCTGAATGGCTTCCGCAACCGCCGCATCCTGGACGAGACCGTAGAGCGTTCGCTGAAGCAGGCCGCCCTGTGGGAAGAGGTTAAGGACGACTTGAAGAAGAAGTCCGGCGCGTCGCTCTCCGGCGGACAGCAGCAGCGTATGTGCATCGCCCGCGCTCTTGCCGTCGATCCTGAAGTCCTGCTGATGGACGAGCCCGCCTCTGCTCTGGACCCTGTCTCCACCTCGAAGATCGAGGACCTCATCTTCCAGTTGAAGTCTCAGTACACCATCGTGATCGTCACCCATAACATGCAGCAGGCCGCACGCGTGGCAGAGAACACCGGCTTCTTCCTCAATGGCAAGATGGTCGAGTTCGACTCCACCCACAAGATCTTTACCAACCCCAAGGACAAGCGCACAGAAGATTACATCACGGGGAGGTTCGGATGATGCGAGTCAAGTTCCACCAAAATCTGGACGGACTCAAAGAGAAATTGCTCGTCATGGCGGGTATGGCAGAGCAGGCCATTCAGCGTTCCATCGAGGCCTATCGCACGCGCGACCTCAGCATCTGCGAGCTCGTCTTCCGGGCCGAGCCTTCCATCAACCGACTCGAACGCGAGATCGACCAGATGGCTCTCGACCTCCTCGCCATGGAGCAGCCGATGGCCATTGACCTGCGCTTCATCCTCTCCGTCATCCGCATCAACGCGGACCTGGAGCGAGTGGGCGACCAGGCCGTCAACATCGCTATTCGTGTCCGTGAGATGGGAGCCTTTGCCAACATCGAACTCCCCGTGGACATTCCGAGGCTCGCGTCGCTTGCTTCTGCCATGGTCCGTAAGGCGCTACAGGCCTTCATCGAAGCGGATGCTGAGCTCGCTCAGTCCGTGCTTATGCTTGACGACCAGGTGGATGAGATGAACGACGCGGCCTTCTACTCGCTCAGCAACCTCATCAAAGAGAGGCCCGAGCTTACGCCGCAGTCGCTCAATGCACTTATCATCGCGCGCAACCTGGAGCGGGTCGGCGACCACGCAACCAACATCGCGGAAGATGTCATCTTCTGGGTGCGCGGTAAAGATGTCCGTCATAATGCGACTGCTGCCAGCTAGCGCAGCTTAGGGGTCTAGTCCGTTCCTGGGCGCCACCAGAGCAGCTTCGGCAGCATCGGATAGTACAGGCCTACGCGCAGCTCTTTACCTTGCGCGGCTGCCTGCATCGCAGCGGCGTAGCTCTCCATCTGGGCACCGTACTTCTTCCGTTCGGCCTCCAGAAACGCTTCTATCCCAACGCCACGTCCGTGGGACCCTGTCTTGTAGTCCACAATCCAAAGACATTCGCTGCCGGTCGCCAACGGCTCCGTTCCGGCGACAAACATACGGTCCAGGCGGAAGCTCCTGCGCCGCTCGCCCCACGTTGTAAACCCATACTCGCTGGCTGCTGCTTCCCGCGCACCGAGCACCCATTGGCCGACGTCATCGGCCAGCGCAGTCTGCACGGAGGCGAGCACACGTTGCGCCTCCCGCTTCACCGCGGCAGGCGGCAGTCCATCGCCGCGCAACACGGCCTCCATCCGGGGCGACCAGTCCGCCATCTCGGCGGTCAGCTCGTCAACCGATGCTCCAGCCTTCAGCCGCTTCGACAACAACTCTAGAAATCCGTGCACGGCATTTCCGAACGACCGCGCAGCAAGCGATCCCTCCGGGCGCTCAAAGTAAGCCGGTCCTCCATGCTGCTCGGCCTGAGCCGGAAGCAGTGGACGGATCGCGCGAAACCGTGCAGTAGGATCGAAGCCCGCCGGTAGTCGCTCCACCATGGCAGGGCGCTCTGGCGTAGCCCCTGCCGCGGCTGCAAGCGACAACCCCTCCTCAGGCTTCGCCGGAATACCAAAGGGCAATATCTTTGCTGTTCCGTCGACAGGTGAGGGCACCGCAAAGTGTCTCCCCGCAGCAGGCCACGCCGCCTCCAGCAACGTATTTCCGCGAACGCTGACGCCGCCTTTTTTCTTCTCCTGCGGGGATGCGAAGAGATGCAGCTCCTCACGTGCCCGAGTGCAGGCCACGTATAGCAGCCGCTTCCGCTCGGCTGCATGACGGGCATCTTCGATGTGCTTCATCCAGTCGTTCAGCTCTTTACTGGCGCTCCCTTTACGACTGATCGGGGCCAGAATTCCATGGGCTACCGCCTGTCCTTCCTGCTCGTCGGTTGCATCGCCTGTTGCATCGTCGATCTCCATCCAGGTAAGCAGACGCCCATGCGAATTTTTACCTGTTCGCTCCAGCGAAGGCACCATCACCAAATCCCACTCCAGCCCTTTGGACTTGTGGATGGTCATCAGGTCGACCGCTCCCGGATGCACGGACGGCCTTGCATACAACTGTCCCAGCCATGCTTCCAGCTTGGGGAGGTTGATCCTGCCACCTGGTTCTTCCGCCTCATCCAACAGCCGGAAATACTGTTGGGCGTTGTCCATCGCGTCGTCCTGCATGGTCACGTCGGCCCCCAGTGAGCGCCATGTCCGTTCGACCCACGGCGATACCGGCAGCCGGCCGCGCCGGGACTCTGCCGCCTGCATGACGCTCCAGAGCCGTTCGACACGCGCCGCTCCATCTGGGCTCAGCAGGCCTGTGCGTGCAACGATGGCCTGGGGGATGTTTCGTTTCGCCCAGGCCGGATCGTCCCCACCGGCCAACTGGTGCAGGTCGGCCAGCGTCACGCCGCACCAGGGCGCCCGCAGGATTGCCAGCCATGCCACCTTGTCCGCCGGGTGAAGCAACGCTCGCGTCAGTGAGACCAAGTCCAGGATCTCCTGGCGCTCGCGTAGCGGATCAATCTCCACGGCATGGATGGGCACCGTCTGCCCATGCTCATCGGGCGTATGGAAGGCGGCAACGATCTCCATGAGATGAGGCCGTGCACGTACCAATACAGCGATCCTCCAGGGCTCTTTTCGCTCGGGGGGCAGAGGCCGTCTGCGCCACTCGTCTACGGTGTGGCGAATTTCAGCCGCCATCGCCTGCGTGCGCTCCTGCCTCGCCTGGGTGCGAGCCCCGGCATCGGCAGAGTAGGGAATCGCCGCTGCGTGCCACACCTCGCCCCGCGCAGCACTGCTGCCGCGCACCGCCGAAGCCTTCACGTAAGGGACCTCTTCGGGTTGGGCAGCATTCAGGGTGGCGGGAAAGATCTGCGAAAAATCCTGATTGAAGGCTGTGACCAGTCCGGCCTGCGAGCGAAAGTTTGCCGTCAACCGCAGGCAATGCACTGGAATATTGCCCAGCCGTTCCTCATACATGG
>JANYER010000310.1 GCA_025359825.1 Granulicella sp. | reverse complement strand
ATGAGGGTGTAGCCGGTGTCGAGGAGGCGCTGCATGAGGGGGAGAAGCTCTTTGGCCTGAAGCATGGGTTCGCCACCGGTGAACTCCACGAGCTTGCAGGGTGCGAGTACTTCGATCTGGGCGACGATCTCGTCTTCGGTGAAAGGCTTGCCACCGGTGAAGGTGTACTCGGAGTCGCACCAGGCGCAGCGCAGATTACAGCCGGCGAGGCGGACGAAGATGCAGGGAAGACCGGCGAAGGTGGACTCGCCCTGGACGGATTTATAGAGTTCAATCAGGTGCATAGTGGAGGCTGCTTGTTACTTGCTACTCGTAGTAGCGGGCGAAGCTGGTGTCGGTTTCGTAGAGGGTGCAGTCTTTGACGCGGACTCGGCCGTCCGTCATTTCGTGGAGCTGGGTGCTGGTCTGGTCGTAGAAGTACTTGGCGAGATTTTCAGCGGAAGGGTTGATCTCTTTATCGAAGGGCGGAAGGTCGTTAATCATGAAGTGGTCGAGGTATTCGACGGTGGGCCGCATGACTTGCTTGAGGAGCTTGAAGTCGAGGAGCATTCCGGCCTCGTCAAGCTGCTCGCCGATGAGGGTGACGTAGACCTTGTAGTTATGGCCGTGGGGGTTCTCACATTTACCCCGGTAGTTGCGGAGGTAGTGTCCGGAAGAGAAGCCGGCTTCTACGGTAACTTCAAACATGATGCATCGTTCCCTTCAAGTGACCCGCTGGTGTTGTTTGGATGGGAGCTGGCGGCGGGTGGCTTCAGCTTCTACTGATTGTAAAGGTTTGGGCGGGAAATAGCGCTATTCGAGGCTACTGGCGCTGCACTTGGAGCTACCGGAGCTGCGCTTAGGGCTGCTTGCGTTTTGCTCTTCGGGCGGCTTCGGCGCGGCGTTCTGCCTGCTCGAAGAGGGAGGAGAAGATGCCGGCGAGGGCGATGACCAACGCCACAACAAAGAGGCCGAGCCCCATGGTTCGCCAGAGAGACGCGTCGCCGGGGGAGCCGGGCTGCTGGGCGACGTTGGTATACGCCACGCCGCAGGAGACCAGGGAGAGCAGGAGGAGAGTGGCAGCGAGGATGTAGAGGTTGCGTCCCATGGTCTTTCTTCTATAGTACGGGGCGCTACGCAGTTGAGTGCTTTAGGGGTGTTCAGCCGCTTTAATTAGATGAACAGGACGCAGGTCGGGGTGGTGACTGGATAGGTGTTAGGGGTCAGCTTGAGGGTGCCGTCTTTGGGGTTGCGAGCGAAGATGGCGACGCGGTCGGAGAACTGCTCGGCTACGAGAAGAGAGCCGCCGTCGGGGCTGAGGGTGTAGTGGCGGGCTTCCTTCGCTTCGAGCGGGAGGCGTTGGACGACGGTGATCTTTCCAGTGGCAGGGGCGACGCTGCAGATGACCAGTTCATCGATCGAACCGCGATTGCAGGAGTAGAGGTGGCGGCCAGAGGGATCAAAGATGACCTCGCCCGCGCGCGCTCCGGCTACATCCTCTTGATGAAGAAGAGTTGAGGTGGTGCTGGTCAGAGTGAAGGTGCCTTTGGCGGCGTTCCAGGCGAGCTGGGTGAGGGTGGAGTCGAGCTCGTTGACGCTGTACGCCCACTTGCCGCTGGGATGAAAGGCGAGGTGGCGGGGGCCGGAGCCGGGAGCACCCTGGAAGTACGGGGTGGAATGTGGCGTGAGCTCCGCGGTGGCGGGGTTGATCCGGTAGACCATAATGCGATCGGTGCCGAGGTCGTTGATGAAGACGAACTTATTGTCCGGGGAGAAGCAGACTCCGTGGGGATGCGGGGCGGTCTGGCGAGTGGGGTGAGGACCGGAGCCGGTGATGTTGAACTGGGAGACAGGTGCGGAGAGTTGGCCATCCGGAGCGATTTTGACGGACATGACCTTGGCTGTGCCGTAGCTCGCGGTGACGAGGCAGCGCTGGGTGTGGTCAAGGACGACGTGGACGAAGTCGAATTCGGGGACGGTGATGGTGTTGATGAGGGTGAGGTCGCCGTTGGGGGATGCTTTGTAGCCGCTGAGTGCGCCGACCTTAGGAGCGGACTGGTGACCGCTGAAGACGCGATGCTTCCCTGCCTGGCTGCCGACGGCGAAGAAGCTGCCGCTTTCGAGCGGGGCGACCAGACGAGGGCTGGAGAGAGTGGCGGTAGCGGGGTTCCAGGTGGAAGCATAGAGACCGGCGGTGGGGCCCTTGGTGCTGGAGGCGATGTAAACGGTCTGTACAGAATTGGCAGGGGCCGCGTGGAGCTGGGTAGCGGCGAGAGTGGCGGCGGAGGTTGCGAGGAAGGTGCGGCGGGTCATATTGGTTTGGGTGCTCGTCGGGGGCATGATCTCTCCGGAGACCATGCTATCCGAAGTGGGGCGACATGATGCAATCATGCGGTGGATGATCCCAGGCTTGATGGCGCGATAGGCTGTTGAGCGTTAGCATGACATCCTGAAGGAGAAACGACGATATGGTTCAGCCGCAGCCTCACTCTGATGCGCTGGTGTTCTTTGGAGCAACTGGAGACCTTGCGTATAAGAAGATCTTCCCGGCACTACAGTCGATGATCAAGCGTGGGACATTGAACGTTCCTGTGATTGGTGTGGCGAAGGCGGGATGGAATCTGGACCAGTTGAAGGCGCGGGCCAAGGACAGTCTGGAGCAGCATGGCGGGCTGGACGCTGCGGCGTGGGAGAAGCTTAGTTCGCTGCTGCGCTATGTCGATGGAGATTACGTGGACCCGGCGACATTCACTGCGGTGCGGAAGGAATTAGGAACGGCGCAATGCCCTGCCCACTACCTGGCGATTCCTCCCTCACTGTTTGAGAAGGTGGTGGAGCAGCTGGTAGCGTCGGGCTCCGCGAAGGGCGCTCGGATGATCGTGGAGAAGCCGTTCGGACATGACCTGGCGTCGGCGCAGGAGCTGAACCGAATCCTGCTGTCGGCATTTCCTGAGTCGTCTATCTTTCGGATTGATCACTACCTGGCGAAGGGACCGGTGCACAACATGGTGTCCTTCCGGTTCTCCAATTCATTTCTGGAGCCGCTGTGGAACCGCGACCACATCGAGAGCGTGCAGATCACGATGGCGGAGGATTTTGGTGTGCAAGGGCGGGGAGCGTTTTACGACCAGACGGGGGCGATTCGGGACGTGATCCAGAACCATATCTTCCAGGTGATGTGCAATCTGGCGATGGAGTGTCCGGCGCGACGAGACAGTGAATCCATGCGAGACGAGAAGGTGAAGGTGCTGAAGGCGATTCCGGCGATTGATCCGAAAGACCTGGTTCGTGGGCAGTTTCAGGGATACCTCGACGAAAAGGGTGTTGCGCCGGGCTCACAGATGGAGACATTCGCGGCGTTGCGGCTGGAGATCAAGTCGTGGCGATGGTACGGTGTGCCGTTCTACATTCGCGCCGGCAAGAACCTCCCTGTAACTTGCACCGAAGTCATAGCGCGGTTCCGGCGGCCGCCTGTAACCAACATGACGGAGGACAATACTCCCCAGAACTACATGCGTTTCCGCATCAGCCCGGAGATGACGGTGGCGATGGCTGTCTCCATCGCATCGGATACCGGGGCTAGTCGGCGTGAAGCGGTGGAGTTGGTGGCCAGCCGGCATCCTCGCCCGGAAGAGATGGAGGCGTATGAGCGCGTCCTGGGCGATGCCATGGCAGGAGATGCGACGCTATTTGCGCGGCAGGACTATGTGGAAGAGGCATGGCGGATCGTTGACCCGGTCTTGAAAGCGGCAACACCGGTGTATCCGTACGACCCGCATACCTGGGGACCAAAGGAGGTCAGCCCGACTATTGTGCCGGCGGGTGGTTGGGACCGTCCGCAAAGTGAAGAGGCGGAGGACTTCAGAGTGGTGAGTGACTCAGCTTAGGCGCGATGAGCGCTTTAGGGCAGGGACGGAAGTCGTAGAGCTGAAAAAGGCCTCGACGTCGGTGATCTCCTGGGTGAGCTGGTAGGGCGGGAGAGAGTCGAGGAAGATGCGGCCGTAGCGTTGGCGCTGGATGCGGGGGTCGAGCAGCATGAGGACGCCGCGGTCGTTGAGGCCGCGAATAAGGCGACCGAAGCCTTGCTTCAGGGCGATGACGGCGTTGGGGACCTGGTAGTCGAAGAAGGGCTTGCCACCAAGGGTTTCGATGGCGTCCATGCGTGCCTTGACGATGGGGTCGGAGGGGACGGCGAAGGGGAGGCGGTCGATGATGACGCAGGAGAGCTGCTCACCCTGCACGTCCACGCCCTGCCAGAAGCTGGAGGTGCCGAAGAGGACGGCGTTGGGGGTGTCGCGGAACTGCTGGAGGAGGACGTGGCGTGGTGCCGTGCCGTGGAGCAGGAGCTGGTAGGGTAGCTCAGCGAGGAGGCGGTCGTGGACCTCGCGCATCTGCTTGTAGCTGGTGAAGAGGCAGAAGGCGCGGCCTTGTGTGATCTCCAGTACGCGGCGAATGCGCTCGATGGCCTTGGACTGGAAGTCTGGCTCGCGAGGGTCCGGCATGTTGGGTGGGAGATAGAGGAGAGCCTGCTTCTGATAGTCGAAGTGGCTGGGGACGATGAGCTCGCGGGTGCCGAGACCAGAACCGATAGTGAGGCCGAGACGTTTGCGAATGTGCTCGAAGCCGTTCGCGACCGTGAGGGTCGCCGAGGTGAGGATGACGCTGGAGTACTGGTCGAAGAGGGTGGTGGAGAGGAGCTCCGACACGTCAATGGGGGTGGCCTGGAGATGGGTGTTGAAGGCAGCGGTGGCGCGGGCGAGGTTGCGGACTCCGCCGACCGGGCGGCGCTCGATCCAGAAGACGTTGTTGGGGTCGTCGGACTCGAGCAGGAACTTGAGATGGTGGCGGATGTCGGCGGCGCGGTTGCGGAGACCGGTGGACTCCTCGACGTTCTTGATCTGGTCGAGTTCGCCTTCGAGCCGGGTGATGGCGTTGAGGGTGCCGATGTAGGTGTCGCCGGACTCTTCAAGGAAAGACTCGCGCTGGTCGAAGTTCATGCGGCCGGGGGTGGGGGGGCCGAAGGGGACTTCCCCGGGCAGGGCGGCGAAGAAGAGGCGGGAGCGCTCCTTGAGAGTGGTGCAGGCATTGATGAGCGAGCTGGAGAGGGCGTCCCTGGCCTTGAGCATGGACTCAATGTCGCGGGTGAGCTCGTCGATGCGCTGGGTAGAAAGGCCGATGCCGAAGTAGTTGGAGGCGACGTCTTCCAGCTCGTGGGCCTCGTCGAAGATGACTGCTCCGGCGGCGGGGAGGATGCCTGCGTCGGGGGCGTTAGCGGCCTGCTGCTTGATGGCGAGATCGGCGAAGAAGAGGTGGTGGTTGACGATGACAACCTCGGACTCCAGTGCCTTGCGACGCATGGAGGTGACGAAGCAGTTCTCCCAGTCAGGGCAGGTCTGACCGAGGCAGGCCTCGGTGCGGGCATCGAGTTTGGACCAGAGGGCGGAGGTTTCGGGGAGAGAGTTGAGCTCGGCGCGGTCGCCGGTTTCGGTGGTCTTCTCCCAGGCGGTGATCTGGTGGAGCTGGTCGATCTCCTCCAGGCCGTTGAGGACCGGATTGGCGCGGAGGGCGTAGAGCTTGTGCTTGCAGAGGTAGTTGGTGCGGCCCTTCATGTAGCAGACCTTGAGCGGGCCTGATTCGGAGAGGACGGACTCCAGGAAGGGGACGTCTTTGAAGTAGAGCTGCTCCTGCAAATTTTTGGTACCGGTGGAGATGATGACGCGCTGCTGGCGCTCGCGAGCGAGGCGGAGGGCGGGCAGAAGGTAGGCGAGGGTCTTCCCTGTTCCCGTCCCGGCTTCTACAACCAGATGGCGTTTGTCTTCAAAGGCCTTCTCGACGGCCTTGGCCATCTCATACTGCCCGGGGCGGTGTTCAAAGGCGAGGGAGGATTTGGAGAGGATGCCGCCGGGGGAGAAGAAGGCATGGAGCGAGGGGAGACGTGTTGCGGCCTGCTCCGAAGGAGCTGGGGTGTCCGGGATGGGGGTGAAGGAGGACACGATTGGGTCGCTACTTCTCCCATGATGGTCATTTGCGCAGATTGGGTTTGGGAGGGCAGCAGCGGTGCACCCCCCACCCCCACCTATATTGCGCAAAGTCTAAGAAGGATTGGACTTAGGTCTGGACTTGCAGTTGGCGGGGGTGTCGCAAACGGGAAGTGGAGATTGACGTGCGGGGTTTCAGTGAGGCTTTTTGTCACGATGAGGGTCAAGATTCCGAAGCAAAGTCGGCAGGAACCTGTAATCCCGTCCTATCTATGCGAAATTTTACGCTGCAAAGGTTTTTTGGCTGTTGGTCTGGTCGCCTTGGCCAGCCAAGAGGCCAGCGATGGAGATGTCCTCATCCAGTGCTTCCCAGTGCAGGCCTCGACTGCTGAGGCGGACCTGCTCACGCTGCTCTGCGGTGCTGTCTAAGAGACGCGGAAACCATGCCAGGGGCACCCCGAGGGTGCGGCCATCGCTGAGATCAACCCACATGCTGTCCTGGTCGAAGTGGACTCGGGTCGGACGAGCATTGACTTGTGTTGATTCAGCGGAAGAACTCATTCCATGCCCTCTCAATCCGGTCTTGATGGATTGATTCTACGTTCGGCACAACGTATCTGCCTCTCTATAATGGAGTGAGGCGCTGCGGTGCCGAAAGAAGGCACGATTATGGCGCAAGGCGACAAAAAGCGATTAGGGAAGAAGCACCGGCAGGCGAGCACGCGACCCAAGAAGGGGCGTGCGCCGAAGAGTACTCCGACGACCGGAGCGGTGGACCCGCGGAAGCGGAAGGTGCTGTCGACGGCAGCGGCGAAGAAGGCGGCGGCAAAACGCGTCTCGAAGCGTTCGCCGGAGTTTGAGGCGCGGAAGCCGATCCAGGCGGCAGATGCTGGCGGGGCGAAGAAGCCTGTGCGGCGGGCGAGTGTGCCGAAGGCGGTAGAAGCGCGCCCTGCGGATGGAATTATGGGGCGGCAGACGCCCCGGTCTTCGAACGTTGCCGGGCGTGAACGGATTGACGATGATGACTGGCGCGAGATTGAGTTGCTGGCCTCGCAGATGGTGGTAGATACGGAGAGCATTGACTCCCGCGACCTGCCGTTGATTGCGGTATGCGGGCGTCCGAACGTCGGGAAGAGCACATTGTTTAACCGGTTGACTGGATCGCGCCGCTCCATCGTAGGCGATGAGCCGGGGATTACGCGCGACCGCATCTACGGCGAGATCGAGTGGATGGGACGGGACGCACGCATCGTCGATACCGGCGGCGTGGTGCCGGATGATGAGGCGTTGATTCCGGCGGAGATCTTCCGGCAGGCAAAGGTTGGGCTGGAAGAAGCCGACGCAATCGTGATGGTAGTGGATGGCCGTACGGAGCTGGCTTCGCCGGACCTGGAGCTTGCGCGTCTGTTACTACGCGGTGGCAAACCGGTGTTCCTGGCGGTGAACAAGATGGACTCGGAGTCGATGAACTCTGCGGCAGAGAACTTCCGCCGGCTGGGGTTCCGTAATGTGCTGCCGATCTCTGCGGAGCATGGCGTGGGCATCGGCGATCTGCTGGATGCGGTGTTTGAAGTGCTGCCGGAGAAGACGGAGTTTGGCGATGACGAGCTAGCCGAATTGGTTGAACCGGATGCAGTGATGTTGACGGCGGAGAATGAGGCTGAAGAGGATGAAGACGGCCCGGACTATTCCCCACTTGCCGCAGGCGCTTCTCCTACCTTGATTCCGGCGATACCGACAGGGCCGGAGCGCAGGCTGCGGTCGCATGGCGAGCATGTGGCGAAGGAGACCAAGGTCGCGATTATTGGGCGCCCGAACGTCGGTAAGAGCACATTGCTGAATGCGTTGACGGGTAAGGAACGAGCGATCGTTTCTCCAATCGCAGGAACGACGCGGGACGCTGTGGATGAGGTCGTCGAACGCGGCGGACATAGTTTCCGCTTTGTGGATACGGCGGGGATTCGGCGTAAGGGCAAAACGAAGCTG
>JANYER010000302.1 GCA_025359825.1 Granulicella sp. | reverse complement strand
GTTGCACCGAGTACCAGCCACCAGCTCCGGATACTTCGTGCCCGAACACTTGTCTGCGCTACATCCACCTCAGCGCTTGTCACACCCTCCAGCTCCGAAACCCCATCTAAAGGTTCCAACGGCACCATCAGACGATACCCTCGCCGCCGCAGCGTCTGGATATACCGCGGCTCCTCCGCCGAGTCGCCCAGCGCGATCCGCAGCTTCTTGATAGCAGCGTTGACCGCATTCTCAAACTCCACCACGGTGTCGTCCGGCCATAGCTGGCTGCGAATCTCGTCCCGGCTCACCACCTCTCCCGGTCGAGCGGTCAGCAACTTCAGAATCTGGAAGGGCTGGTCCTGGATAGGAATCGGCACACCATCGCCTGACAACTCGCCCGACCGAAGGTCAAGTTCAAACGGACCAAAGCGGATTATGTGCCTAAGTTGCTCATGTTGCATTCGGTTACGCCGCCAGAGTTGACCTCATTGTAAGGAAAACAAATCGAATTCAAAGAAAATCACTTGGAAATCACCTACAAGTCACCTGCCGCACATGGTCTTCCCAACCCGGACCGAACAGAATCGCTCCAGTTCAAGGAGGCTTTATGATTCTCAAGCAAAAACTCACCCTGGCACTTACCCTCGCCCTCGTCACCGCGGCGGCACACGCTGGTCCTCTCGTCTATGTCCTTACCGATGCCCAACAGTTTGGTAAGGTCGACCTCGCAACCGGGAGCTTCACTCCCATCGGCCCCGGTCAATTGGAAGGAAGCGGAGGGTTAGTCTCCGGACCGGGCGGCAGTCTGTATACGCTCACCTTCTCCGGCAACCTCAACGCAATTAACCCGACTACCGGCATCGGCACCCTTGTCGGGGCGACCGGTCTGGGAGACTGCTCCCTACCCACCTCGGCCTGCGGCGCCAACTCTGCCAACGTGCTCGGCAAGCTGGGTTCCAACCTTTATGCGACGGACTTCAACAACAACCTCTACAGCGTAGACCCCGCGACCGGACTAGCAACCCTTATCGGACCGACCGGTATTCCAGCCATCCCCTACACCCCGCACACTCCGGTCGTCGGAGATCCGGATGGCTCCTTCACTGTCTACGACGAGAGCCTGTTCGACTTCGAAGGAAAGCTATATGCCAACTTCGCTGCCGGCATCTTCGATCCGGTCACCTTCACCCCCACACCAACCATTGACCCGCATCTCTATCAAATTGACCCCGTAACTGGGCTCGCAACCCTCATCGCACCCACATCGTTCGGACTCAGCACCATCTTGGGCGTCAACGGCAATGTCTATGCCTTCGACACGGCGCTAGGTCAGATCGTCAATCTCGACCTGACCACCGGAAACATCAGCTACGTCAGCGACCTGGGCTACGATGTCGGACTCATAGGCGGAGCCACCTCTGCCGAACCATCCCCCGTCCCCGAACCCGGATCGCTCGCGCTGGTCGGTACAGGCCTGGTAGCAGTTGCAACCAGGATCAGAAACTGGCGACGTCTCCGGTCCTGATAGACCACCAAAGTCACCCTGTCACATCTGATCCTCTTGACAAACTTGTCCATCAAAATGACTGCCCCCGTCGGCAAAACCCGAAGGGGGCAACCTTTATCCAACGCTTCGCCAACTAGGAAGTCCAGACCTAACTCCTATGGTTACTAGACTTTGCACAAAACAGGGGGGGGGAGGGGGGGATTACACCAAAGCTCCCCGAGCAGCCTCCAGCAGAATCTCCAGCTCCGCGCTTCCATGCGCCGTCGAGACAAAGGCAGCCTCGTACTGGCTCGGCGGCAGCCACACCCCGGCCTCCATCATCGCCCGGTGGAACCTTCCAAATCGTGCCGTATCGGACGTCGCCGCAGACGCAAAATCTGTGACCGGCTGGTCGGTAAAGAACCAGGTAAACATCGAACCAACCCGATTGGTGGTCACCGCAATCCCGGCCTCACGCGCCAGCGCAGCGACGCCATCCGCAATCGCCGCGGTGCTCTGTTCCAGACCAGCGTAGACCGTTTGCTGATCGGCGATCAGGTGACTCAGAGTGGCGATCCCGGCAGCCATCGCCAGCGGGTTCCCACTCAACGTACCAGCCTGATAGACCGGACCCAGCGGCGCCAGGAACTCCATCACATCCGCCCGTCCGCCAAACGCGCCACACGGCAATCCGCCGCCGATGATCTTCCCCAGTGTGGTTAGGTCCGGCGTGATGCCGTACACCTGCTGCGCCCCGCCAAGAGACAGCCGGAAGCCCGTCATCACCTCATCTATGATCAGCAACGCCCCATGCTCAGTTGCCAGCGTGCGTAAGCCCTGTAGATAGCCCACAGCAGGCGCGATGGTTCCGGCATTCCCCACCACTGGCTCCACGATGATGCAGGCGATCTGGCCGGGATAGGCCGCAAAGGCCGCCTGTACCGCAGCGAGGTCGTTGTAGGGCAGTGCCAGCGTGTGCTGCGCGGTCTCCGCAGGAATGCCAGCGGAGCCGGGAATCCCCAGCGTCGCAACCCCACTGCCCGCCTTTACCAGCATGGCATCCGAATGACCGTGATAACAGCCTTCGAACTTGATGACGAAGTTGCGGCCGGTAAAGCCGCGAGCCAGCCGCACCGCTGACATACAGGCCTCCGTACCGGAGCTGGTGAAGCGCAGCCGCTCCACGCTGGGGAAGCACTGCATCACCAGTTCGGCCAGGTCGCCTTCGCCCGCGTGGGAAGCCCCGAAGCTTGCACCCCTTGCAGCAGCCTGCTGGATCGCCTCCACCGCTGGGGGAAAGGCGTGACCGAGGATCATCGGCCCCCAGGAGCCGAACATATCCAGGTAGCGGTTGCCGTCTGCGTCCCACAGGTAGGCACCTTCGGCTCGGGTGACAAAGGGTGGGTCTCCACCGACCGACCGGAAGGCCCGGACGGGCGAGTCTACGCCGCCGGGAAGGAGGGATTCAGCACGAAGTTGCAGTTCTCGGGAGCGTGTCAGTATGCGCGGCATCTACTCCAGTATAAGAGTGGGAGGAGAGCGCATGGTGCTGCAGCCAAATCCGATACAGGCGACAGTTGAGGGCGATGCTCTAACCGCGTATCGGGAGCGGATTGTGGGGCGCGATCTGGTGCTCTACGACGGCGTCTGCGCTCTATGCAATGGCGTGGTGCACTCTCTGCTGCGGTCGGACACCCAGGGCCGCTTCCGGTTCATCCCGCAGGAGACGCCGCTGGCGGTGGAGATTCTGCGGCGATTCCCGGCCGAGGCGCGGCCTGTCGAGGGCGTGATTCTGATTACAGCGGCGCTTACGGAATCAGAACGCATCTACCGACGTTCGGATGCAGTGGGCGAGGCGTTGGGACTGATCGGCGGTGCCTGGTCGCCGCTGCGGTGGCTGATGCGGCTTGTTCCGCGAGGCTTGCGGGAGTTTGGGTATGGGCTGATTGCGCGCTACCGGTACCGAATCTTTGGACGGTATGCAACGTGCCCAATTCCTACTCCTGAGGAGCGGGCCAAGATCCTCGGAGTGTTGTCCTAGCGCAGTTTAACTGCCTGTGATTTTCCTCCTGCTAGACTGATATTTCTTATCTAACCTCTCCGGATGGTGTGCGAAATTGCCTGACGAAACCCTGCCAACTTTGGACTCTTCCCTGAAGGATGCTTCTGTCCCGACTTCGTCGCCTCCTGTGCAGACCGACGCTGCGAGTGGAGCTCCCAAGACAGCCAAGAAGACTGCTGCGAGCGCGCTTGCTCCGGAGAAGAAGCGCAAGTCCATCAGCTATGCCGACGCCGGCGTGGACATCTCCTCCGGTGACCGCAGCAAGCAGCGCATCAAGATGCTGGCGCGCAAGACCTTCAACAAGCAGGTACTGAGCGAGATCGGCGGCTTTGGTGGGCTGTTCGCGCTGGACCTGGAGAAGTTCCCGAACCCGGTGCTGGTGTCCTCTGCGGATGGCGTTGGCACCAAGCTGAAGGTGGCGTTCGATCTGAACATCCATCACACGGTTGGTCAGGACCTGGTGAATCACTGCGTGAACGACATCGCGGTGCAGGGCGCTACGCCGCTGTTCTTTTTGGATTACCTTGCCTCGGGACGGTTGGAAGACATGGTCATCGAGAAGGTTGTGCAAGGTATCAGCGAGGCGTGCAAGGCCAATGGCTGCGCGCTGATCGGTGGCGAGACGGCGCAGATGCCGGGCTTCTACGCGGATGGCGAATATGACCTTGCAGGAACGATCATCGGCGCGGTGAGCCGCGACAAGATCATTACCGGCGACACAATCGAGGCGGGCGATGTGCTGATTGGACTGCCTTCGAATGGCTTGCACACGAATGGATATTCGCTGGCGCGGAAGCTGCTGTTCGAGGTCGCAAAGTACGGGCCTGAGCAGTACGTGAACGAGCTCAAGGACAAGACTGGTGCGGCTTTGATGCGTGTTCACCGCAGCTATTTAGCGATCATCAAGAAGCTGGTTGGCGCTGAAGTGGTGAACGGAATGGCGCACATTACAGGCGGAGGGATTACGGAAAATCTTCCGCGGATTCTGCCCAAGGGCCTGGGTGCTTCAGTGGACCTTGCTGCGTGGCAGCCTCCTCCTCTGTTTGAGCACTTGCGCGAGTTGGGCAATGTGGAGCAGGACGAGATGATGCGGACCTTCAACATGGGCATCGGCCTGATCTGCGTGGTTCCTGCGGACAAGGTGAAGAAGGCGAAGGCGGTCTTGAACCGGGCGAATGAGCGGCATTGCATCATTGGCCGGATCACGCGCGGGGAGCGGAAGGTCAGCTACAACTGAGATGAAGCGCTTAGGGGTTCTTCTTTCCGGTCGAGGCTCGAACTTTGGTGCGATTGCAGCTGCGATTCGTGAGGGTCGACTGCCGGGCGCTGAGATTGCGGTAGTGCTTTCGAACCGGGCGGGGGCCGGGGGTTTGGAGGCAGCGCGGGAGATGGGGCTGCCGGCCTTTGCGGTGCCTTCTACGGGGCTAACGCGGGCGGAGCATGATGCGGCTATGATCGCCAGCCTGCGGGAGCATAGTGTCGATCTGGTGTGCCTGGCTGGGTACATGCGGATTATTACTGCGGAGTTTGTAGCGGCTTTTCCGGACCGCATCCTGAATGTTCATCCTTCCCTGCTACCTGCGTTTCCGGGGCTGGATGCCCAGGGGCAGGCATTGGAGTACGGGGCTCGTGTGGCCGGGTGTACCGTGCACTTTGTGGATGAGGCGGTGGACCACGGTGTGATCGTGTTGCAGAAAACCGTCCCGGTGCAGGACGACGATACGGATGAAACACTGAGTGCCCGGATTCTGGAGCAGGAGCACCTGGCCTACCCTGAGGCGATCTCGCGGGTGTTGAGCGGAGAGTACGGCGTTCAGGGTCGGCGGTATGTTCGGCTTACCCATTAATTTACCCCCCTCCCCCCCCGGGGGGGTCTATAACCTAAGTGACTTGTTTGCTATAGCTTGGAGGGTGGTCGTCTCTCCAAATATTTGCAAACAAATGGGTTACGGGTAAAAATAAGAAAACAAAAGAGTTATACCTCAAGTTGTGGCCGGGGTCTGCTGTTTTGCTCTCTAAGTTCAATTGTACGGAATGCACCATAACTAAAGACTCATTTATCTTTAGCGGCTAAGTGTTGATGGAGCTTGGGTTGCGGATTTCGACGGGTGGTTTGGGGCTTGACATGCGATTTTGCTGAGTGTTTTCGCGAAAAATAGTTTTGGGGTGGATTAGGAGGACAGGGACAAGCAAAAGCGATATTTCTGTCGTTACGCCCATTCAACTTCGCTCAGGGCTTCACTCCTGCCTCCGGCAGGCGGTGTCGCCTTCGGCGAGGTGGTTTATTGACACACGTAAACGTGTGTCCTTCCCTATCCTGGTAATTCCGTGGGAGGAGGAGAGCGGTATGGGTGATGTGAGCTGTTTCGGGGTCCCTTCGGCTTCGCTCAGGGCAAGCTGTTCGACTACGCTCAGGATGACGGATTTGTGGGTGGGTTCAGGAATGCAAAACAACAGCCAGTACAGAAGCAGATCCCTACGGGATGACAAACAAAAGAGCAACGGCAACAACAAAGGGCAAGGGCAAAGACTAAGCGACCCACGGTGGCGGTGGTTTGCCGGGCGTGGGTCGCCTGATTTGAGGCGGGTTGGTTGGTTAGAACTCGAAGCGGGCGGAAAGCTGCGCGTCGCGAGACTGGTTAGCCTGTGAGGAGACAGTACCGAAGGCTGCATTGCCGAAAATGGTGTTGATGCCTCCGAACTGGGTGTGGTTGACGGCGTTGTAGAGGTCACCCTGCAGGGTGAGGCGGAGCGACTCAGCGTACGGCATTGCGAAGCTGCGGCGGAGGCTGAGGTCGACGTTGTAGTTGCCAGGACCGGTGAGGCCGTAGGCTCCGGTGCGGGGAAGAACGCTGAACTTATAGTCCGGCGTGGCAGTGAAGGCGTTGCTATCGATGTAACCGTTGGCAGGGCTGGTGGCGGTGTCGGCGGTGATGCCGGCTCCCCACTTACCGTTCTTCCGTGCCTGGCCGGAGTAGTTGGGGTTGTAGCTGGGCGAGGCCTGCGACTGCGACGGGTTGATGTTGGCGGTGGCCGAGGTGATAGCGAGCGGCGAACCGGTGTAGGCGGTGAAGATGGTAGAGAGGCGGAAGCCACCGGCGAGCCGGCGGGTCCATGGGCTATTGGCGAAGATGAGCGTGCCGAAGGGCGACTCAAAGACTCCGGTGGCCACGAGGTTGTGGCGGCGATCGGCGAGGGAGAGCGAACGATCGATGCGGTTGACCGCGTAGCTTCTGCCGTCGGTGGTGAAGGCGCCGGGGAGAGCATAGCCGGAGCGGAAGGAGCCGCCGTCGTCGATGTTCTTAGCCCAGGTGTAGTTGATCATGAAGGACATGCCGGAGGAGAAGCGCTGGTTGAGCGAAGCCTGAAGGGCATGGTAGTTGGAGTTAGTGACGGCACCGTAGGAGTCCGAGACGCTGTTGTACTGGGGCAGCGGTGCAAGGGCCTTGGCGATGGTCTGGGTCTGGTCGAAGTTGGCGTACGGGAGCGAGAGACCAGCAGCAGCCAGGTTGGCGGTAGTGGCTTTCTGCGCGAGTACGGTGGATCCCAGGGCTAGGTACTTGGGGTCGAGCTGGTTGATGATCTGACCGCGGGCGTTATTGGTATCGGCCTGGAGGAAGTGTCCCTGCGAGCCGACGTAGGTGGCGGTAAGGGTCAGGTTGTTGGTGAACGCCTGCTGCAGGCCGAAGCTCCAGTTGAGGAACTCAGGGGCGCGATCGCCGTAGTAAGGGTCGCCGTAGGTGACGGTCTGAGGAGCGGTGCTGCCGGTGTAGTAGCCCGTACCGTAGGTGGAGTTGAAGAACGGCGGGGCGGTGTAGGCGGGAATACCGTTCTGGATGTAGAAGGCGGGAACGGAAGCGCCTGCCGAGGTGAAGTTGGGAGTGGCGGCGTAGCCGAGCTGACCGCTTCCCTGCCGGGAGATAGCTGAACCGCCGGTGCCGTTGCCGTGAGCGAAGATGACGCCGTAGCTGGCACGGATGACGGTGCGAGGGGTAACGCTATACGCAAAACCGAGACGAGGACCGAAGTTCTTCATCCAGGTCTTGACGTTGGTGGAGCAGTTGCAGAAGGCAGCATTACCGGAGTTGGATCCTGCAAAAGCAAGTGCGCCCTTGGTGCCGGTGATGGAGTTGGTGGCATTGAGATCCAGGAAGGAGAGGCGGTTCTGGACTTCGCGGAAGGGTGGGTAGTAGTCCCAACGAAGACCGATGTTGACGGTGAGCTTGGAGCTGACCTTCCAATCGTCCTGGATGTAGGGGGAGATGGGACGGAAGCGTGCGCCCGTCTCCTGCACGGTGGTGGTGGTGAAGGTGGCCGAACTCACAGCGCCAAGTAGAAAGCTGGAGTAAGGAAGACCGGTCGTTACGATGACATTGGCGGAAGGTGTAGTACCGGTTGCGCCAGAGTAGCAGTTGGTGGTCGATGTCTTGCCGCCCAAAACCTCAGCGTAACAACCAGTCTGCGCGGCTGCGTAGGTGAGAGCCAAGGGTGTAGATCCGGCCGTCTGGGCCTGGTAGTTGTACTGGAGCCAAGAGAGTTGGACACCGGCGGTGAGGGAGTGCTTACCCGCTACAAAGTTGAAATTATCGACCAGGGTGAAGGCATTTGTTGCCTGGTGATTGTCGGTGTAGCCAGCCCATTGGTTGGGAGCATTGGTACCGTTGAAGGTGACCTTGGGGAAGGCACCAGCAGCCTGACCGGATGGAAGACCGGCAATGCCGAGCGTAGTGGCAGAGTACTTCGGCTGGAAGCTCTGGTTGAAGCCGTAGCCCTCGTAGCGGGCGAAGCCGTATTTGAACTGGTTGACGGCGCGGGGCGAGACGATCCAGGTCTCTTCCAACATGCCGACCTTGGTCTTGGGATTGAACTGCTGCACGGAGATATAGGGTGCGGGCAGCGCATTGTTGGTGGCGCCGAGTGAGGTCTGACGTGATGGGCCGGTAGTGGACTGGCTGCCGATACCTACAACGAAGGAGACGGTGTGTTTGGAGGTGACAGTGTAGTCCAAGCGGCCGGTGCCAGTGTAGTTGCTAAGACCGGAGTTATAACCGCTGAGGTAGTTGAGGATTTGGTTGGAGTTGGTGGGTGGGGTGTCGGAAAGGAAGCTCTGCATAGCCACAGACTGGGCGGCAAAACGGGAGGCAGGAATTTTATTCCCGGGAAATTGGGTGCGCTGGCAGTTCCCCGTGTTGCCATTGGGGCAACTGGCAGGATCATAGATATTGACGGGTACAGTTACGCCACCGACGATCTGGTTAACCCCGGAGAAGTCACCGGACTGCGCGGCGAGGGTGGGGATGGTCTCAAAGATGTGCTTGGGGCCACGGCTGAGGTTGTACTTGTTGAAGTTGCCGAAGATGAAGGCCTTGTTGCGGATGATGGGACCGCTGAGGGTGCCGCCGTACTCGTTCTGGTGCTCGGCTGGCTTGACCAGCTTGCCCTTGATGGGGTCGATGGCCTGAGTGCCCTTATCGAAGTAGGAATAGGTGTCGAGGGCGGTGTTGCGGAAGTACTCGTAGGCGGAGCCGTGGAGCTTGTTGGTGCCGGACTTGACGGTGTAGTTCTGAACGCCCTGGCCCTCGTACATGGCGGCGTATCCGACGGTCTGGACCTGAAGCTGGTTGATGGCGTCTACGGAGATGGCGGACCAGACGAAGCGGGGGTCGCCCTGGCCGGCGGCGGAGATGAAGGGGGTTCCGTTGATGTAGACGTCGGAGACGGCACCGCGTGCACCGCCGCCGTTGACGACGCCGGTGTTGGTGGTGGCGTTGCCGTTGGTCTCGTTGAACTGAACGCCGGGAAGGAGAGCGACGAAGTCAGTTGCGCGGCGAGCGCCATCCTGACCGTAGGCACCCATCTGGATGGGAAGCTGGGAGTAAGTCTCCTGCTCCAGGGTTGCGCCGAGGGTGGCGTTGCTGCCTTCGATCTGGGGCGGTGCGGAGGAGACGGTGACGGTCTCAGCGCTGGAGCCGGTGGGCAGGGTGACGGGGACGTCGGTGACCTCAAGGGCGTTGACGTGGAGGTTCTCCTGCGAGACGGTCCGGAAGCCGGGGGCCGTGATGGTGATGGTGTAGATGTCGGGATCGAGGGGGGAGAGGATGTACTCGCCTGCTCCGCCAGATTTGGCTGTGATCTTGGTGCCGCGCGTGGTGGAGGTGGCGACGATGGCGGCGTTGGAGATGACTGCGCCGGTGGAGTCGGTGACGGAGCCCTTGATCTCTCCCTTGCCGGAGAGCTGGGCCTGCGCGGCAGGAGTGGCGAGCGTCAGCAGCAGGGTGAGGCAGGCGAACAATGCAGTGGTCAAGCTACGCTTGACGGGTAGGAGTTGAATCTGGAACTTGGCAAATTTCATGTGGGGCCTCTTTTTAGTGGAGCTGATTCTTTTCGTAGAACTGGTGGAGCTATCGAGCTTTCTGAAGCGGTGCTTCGGCGCGACGTCTGTACCACTGGACGCACTCTTTGCCCTTTGGGCGACCGCTGAGGTCAGACCACATTTGGGTAGCGTTGGACATCATGAGCTTTTTGAATAACCGCTGTCAAGTATTCATCGAACTTTTTGCGGATTCGAAAGGGTGAATATATGGGCATTTATTTGGATATCTGCTGAAAGTGCGAGGTGGGGAGGGGGTGAGGGAGGCGTGGGGATGAGGCCGGACCATTCGATGCTTGAGTGGTTCAACCGCACGGGGGCTTAGAAAGCAGACAGGTAGAGGCGGTTACGGGTGATTGGGATTCGGATGCGAGGAGGTCAGGGGGTTTGGGGGAGGCCGAGGAGAGGGGTCTTGACGGGGGTGGCCATGCCAACGAACTCGGTGATGGAATCGTTGTTGAAGTTGGTTACCCAGATGTTTCCGCTGGCGTCGATGGCGACGGCGAAGGCACCGAAGAGATTGGAATCGGGTGCCCAGCCGGGGAGCGGGGAGATGGCCCGGCCAGGAGTAATGGAGGTCGCGCCAGCAAGCTGCGTGAGATAGGCGGCACGGAAGTTGGCAACCCAGACGCTGCCAGCCCCATCGATGGCGATGCCCTGGGGATGGTTTAGGGAGCCGTTGGCGGTGTAGGCATAGATCAGGACGGTGCCGTTGCTGGAGAGCTCACTGACGCTGTCGCCGTAGTAGTTGGCGACCCAGACGTTGCCCTGCTGGTCGATGGCGAGGCCGGAGGGTCCGACTCCATTGCAGCAGGCATAGTTGTTGAAGGTCTTGCCGTCGGGTGAGACACGGGTGACGGTGACGTCGGCTTGGTTGGCGAGCCAGACGTTGTGGGCGGCGTCGATAGCGAGGGCGACAGGGAAGGCGAAGAAGTCGCTTACGAAGCCAGCGGTGCCGGAGAGCGAGGTGCCGCTGCTGGTGAGGTGTGTGAGGTGAGAGTTACCGTTATCAAGCACCCAGGTGGTAAAGGCGGAAGAGTTGGGGGTGGTGGGGTCGATAGCAACGGTGATGGGGTAGTAGATGCCGCCCTGGGTGAAGCCAGCGGGGCCGGAGGCAGGCTGGCCGGAGGGAGTGAGAACGGTGACGGAGCCCAGTCCGTTATTGACGGAGCCTGGACTTGTTATGTTGGGGATCCAGGCGTTGTCCTGGGGGTCGATTGCGATGCCGTAAGAGCTGGCGAGGCCGTAGCCGGTGACTCCTGAGGGGAAGACAGGCTGGCCGATGGGGGAGAACTTGGAGGCTACGTTGAAGTAGTTGGCGGCCCAGACGCTACCGGTGGAGTCGACGCCGACGCCGGAGGGGGAGGCCATTCCTGCGCCGGTGAAGTTGAGGAAGAGGGTCCAGTCTGCGGGTGCCTTGGCGAGGGCGGGCTTAAAGGCGCTGCTGGTGAGGGAACGGGCATAGAGCGCGGCGACATTGGTGCCAGGGTTACGCACGATGGCGAGGGCCGCGTCGAAGGTGGTCGTCGAGGAGGAGGTGAAGATAAGACCGCCGGAGGAGGAAAAGAGCAGGCCAGTGCAAGCCTGGTAGGCGGCGTCGGACGCGATGCAGGAGTTGAGCAGGTTGGCGAGGGTGTTGATGCGGGGCGCGGGAGAAGTGGCGAGGCCGTTGGCGGGGAAGGTCGCGCCGGGGGAGGATCCGGTGAGAGGGTTCGCCAGGCTGGCAGCGGTGGCGATGGCGTTGGCCAGGCCGACGGAGTTGGTCGAGGATGCACCGAGGTTTGCACCGTTGGACAGGAATTGGGAGGCGGCCCAGGCGTTGGCTACCGTGGTGACTTCGTTGAGGACGATGTGGGTGGCGCTGGCAAGCTTGCTGCAGGTCCCGAGGGTGGCGAGGAAGACGATGGCAGAGTTGGCCGAAGCGGTGGGGAGCTTGCCGCCACGGGAGACGAGGTAGATCTGCGCGTCGCTAGTGGGGCAGGGGTAGGCGGCGTAGACGGAGAAGTTGCCGGAGGTGTCGGTGGTGAGGGCGGCGGTGAGCAATGCGGTGGGAGCGGAGCCGTTGCCTGTAGCTCCGGCGGCGTAGAGCTGAACGGAGGCTCCGATGACGGGCTGGCTACCGGATTGAACGGTACCGGTGAAGGCTACGCCAGGATAGCTGGTGACTGGCGGAATAATGGGGGGGATGATGATGGGCGGGGTGTCCACAGGGACGGAGCCGCCGCTGCCGCAACCAGTGATTGGAAGGACGGCAAGACCCAGGGCTAATGTGGTCACGGAGAGACTGCGGCGGAGGTGAAAGGGACGGTTCACTTGGAGTTATAGGATACCAAAAGGCCCTACCTGCTTACGAGCTGCGCCGATAGGGCTGGGTGAGGGTGTTGAGGTTCGCGGCAGACAGGAACGCACGGACAGCAGTGGTCATCTGCTCGCGGGCGGCGTCTGCGGGCATGGTGGTTTCAATGGTCTCGGCGCGCAACAGGATTGGGATGGGGCGGATGGGGTCCTGGGAGAAGACGGCGTTAGGATCGGGCTTGGAGTAGACGAAGCCGAAGTGGGTGCTGGGCGAAGAGTACTCGCCGCAGACGGTACCGTGGCAGAGGGTGGTGGCCTCGAGGAACTGGGTGGCACCGTCATTGTAGAAGGAGCCGCTGAAGCTGATCTTGCGCTGGCCTTCGGTGAGGAAGGTGAGCTGGTCGTGCCAGAGGGGATCTTCTCCCCGAGCCGAGTGGCAGATGAGTGTATCGTGCGAGCCGAGGACGGGCGAGACTCCGAGCGAGATGTGTGTGCCACCGCCGGCGGGCGCATACTCCGCCCAATGGAAGATGAGAGGGCCGGTGATGAGGTTTTCGTTCCAGGACCGGACGAGCGTGTAGCTGCCGATCTGTTGCGGGAAGACACCCAGGGCGTGCTGATCGGTGTTGGCGAGGGAGGCCGCGGCCTGGCGGTTACGGACGCTGGCACGGGCGACGGAGTAGCTACCCAGAATGGCGATCACCAACAGCAGAGCGAACCGCGGATAGAGCGAAGCAGAGCTGACGGGCGCGGTGGCCGATGCCGGGCCGTTGGAATCGCGGAGCTGGCCGGGGGCGGCGCGGAGACGGGAGATGACGGAGAAGAGCAGGATGGTGGCGACCAGAAAGAGGACCGCGCCGATGATGTAGTCGCCCATCTCCGCACGGCTGCGCAGCCAGGGGATATGCAGCGCGACGATGTAGTAGAGGACGAGGATGCAGAGGCGTACGAAGTTGAACACGTAACCAAGCAGGATGGCCCCGGCGACGACGGCAGCGTGGGCGTACCAGCGGAAGCGATAGATGTATCCGGCGATCAAGGCGATGAAGCCCATGGTGACTGCTCCGCGGATGCCGTTGCAGCCGGGCGCAATGAACATGCCGAAGTCCGGCGTGAACATGAGGCGCATCTGGTCCGGACTGAGGGGCTGGCCCAAAGCGATCGCGAAGGTGCGGGCGACGTGCGCGGAGACCCGCTGCAGCGGCAGGTCGACGAAGACATTGAAGACGTGCGGGATGGGGTTAACGAACCACATGAGCACGATGGGAAAGAGGGCGGCGCGGAAGAGGCGGGTGCCACCGAAGAGCAGGACGACTCCTGCGGTGTAGCTGAAGGCAACGAGGGAGTAGGGCGGGAGGTAGATGTTCCAGGCAGGGGTGAGGATAAAGAGCAGAACGGCCTGCTCGCGGAGGTGGACGGCAAAGATGGTGACGGCGAGGATGATGGCGCCCCACCAGGAACCCTGCATCTCGTAGTTAAGGTTGCGCCAGGCACGGAGGATCAGCGCAGCACTGACCACCGGGATGACCATCCCGATGGATTTGAGGGCATCTGTGGTCCACAGCGCCCAGAGGTAGAGCACGGTAGACCAGATGGAGGTGAGACCTATGGCTGCGAGAAGCACCGCTGCGAGCGCGAAGGCCTGTGTCGACGAAAATACGCCTGACAGGGCCCCTTTCTGAACGCCCTTTGGGGGGAGATCCGAAGGGCCTGCCCCGGTCTGTAGTACAGGTACGGAGTCAGCAACAGGGGAGGTTGACATACGTGTCCGATTCAGCGGGCCGCCGATAGACGACGAGGACGAGCGTCCGAGCTTACTTGGACGATTTACGGCGAGCTTTAATGCGTGCACGAGCCGAGACGAAGAATGCACCAGCTGAGCCGACGACTGCGAGGATGGCCGTTGGGTTTTCAGGGGAGTTCACGCATCCATCCTGCGCGTGAAGGGGGAGGGCGATCGAGAAGAGCAGAGCGGTGCCGATGAGCAAAAACAGATTTTTCTTCATAGTGTCCTCAAATGGAACATTACTGTCAGTAAAAACTAAAGTCAATCGAAAGAAGCTGTGGATTCTGCCTTAGTATGACTCGTTTGTGTTAGAGACTGATGACTTGGTTTGTGGCTTTGCGTTTGCCCTACTGTGCGGGTGAGGGGTTTTGCGTCGCAAGGGTGAGCTGTTTTCAAGGAAATGGGACGAAATGGGATGGTAGAGCGCGCAGTTGCAGGCGCTGTAGCGCGATGGAGCGGGGCGAGAGGGTTCCGCGTTACCAGCAAGATTCGGGGTGCAATTTAGGCGGTAGCGGGCCGGTTGGCGGGGGTGCGGAGTACCCACCAAAGAAGCGTCCCGACGATGGGAAGCGCGGCGACCAGCCAGTTGGCACGGACGTACTGGCCGTGGTCGAAGAGGTGTCCGACGGCCGGGGTGAGGATGCCGGTGACGAATGCCCAGCTGGAGATGGCGATACCGGCGAGGAAGCCGGAGCTTTGCGGCGGCTGCGCGTCCATGCCGTCGGAGAGGGTGAGGACGACGAAGCCCCCGGCAATGAACATCTGGAGGAAAAAGAGCAGCATGGTGGCGGCGATGGGGTACGCACTCTCCGCGGCGAAGGGCATGAGGGTGATGAGGAAGCTTGCGATGCAGAAAGCAAAGAAGTAACGGGCTGGAGTGCTTGGGATTTGGGTCCTGATGTTACGGGCGGTTCGTCTGTCGGCTACACGGCCCCAGAAGAGGTAGCCTGCCTCCCATCCGGCGGGTGGGATCCAGAGGAGATGGCCGAGCGAGGCCTGGCTGATGTGCATGACACGGGAGAGGTAGAGCGGCGCGGCATAGAGCCCATAGGCGATAGGGGCTGCTCCGAGGCCGTAAAGGATGGCGCTGGCGAGGAGATTGCGGTTCCAGCGGTTGGTGGCGAGGGGTTGGGTCTTAGCTGGAACGGCCTGGGGGCGCGAGTGGAAGGTGCCGGTAGCGCGGAGGATGAACCAGAGCACGATCCAGAGAAGGCCGAAGAGCCCGGTGAGCAAGAAGGTGGAGCGCCAGCCGTAACGGAGGGCGATCGGGGTGATGAGGAGCGGGGTGAGAGCTGCGCCGAGAGAACCTCCGCTGTAGGCGAG
>JANYER010000291.1 GCA_025359825.1 Granulicella sp. | reverse complement strand
GGGGCGGCGACGGTGCTGGAGTTGCTGGAGGTGCAGATGGAAGGGAAGAAACGGATGTCGGCGGCGGAGTTTTTGCGTGGGTACCAGGTGCGAAGTGGAGAACGGTTAGGACTATGACGACGATGAAGAAGCAGGTGCAGGGAACTCGGTCTCCGGTACGCGGTAAGAGCGCTGCGGGGCGGCCAGCGGCGGCTGGGCCTACGTTGTCGGTGGCGGAGGCGCGGGCGAAGGTGAGTGCAGCGCGGCTGGCGGCGTTTGAGATTTTGCTGTTGGTGGGGCAGGGTAAAGGGCATAGCGATGAGTTGCTGCATTCGGCGTTGACGGACGGGCTGTCGCCGGAGGACCGCAATCTGACGACGGCGTTGGTGATGGGAGTGCTGCGTTGGCAGATCGCTTTGGATGCGCGAGTACGAGGATTGCTGCAGCGGCCGGAGCAGAAGCTGGCGGAGCCGGTGGCGTTGGCGTTGCGGCTGGGGGTGTTTCAACTGTTGCATATGGATAGGATTCCGGCTCATGCTGCGTTGAGCGAGAGTGTGGAGTTGTGTCGCGCGGCGGGTGAGCCTCATGCGACGGGGATGGTGAATGCTGTGCTGCGTAAGGTGGCGGCGGCACAGAAGCCGAAGGAGCGGAGCTTTGAGGCGACGGCGGCGTTTGCGGAGCGGCTGGGGCATCCGCTATGGCTGGTGGAGCGCTGGGTGAAGGCGTATGGGCGTGAGGCGGCGATCCAGATTTGTGAGGCGGACCAGCAGGAGCATGGGGTAGGGGAAATGTTTGTGGGGGAGGCTGTTGCTGCCTCGGAGCTGGCTTCAGATTCGGTTGAAGGGGAGTCGGGTGCATTGGTGAGTGCTGCGGCTTTGCCGGTGATGGATGATGGCTCGCGGCTGGTGGCGGAGCTGGCGGCGGCTGCGGTTCCGGGAGCGAAGAAGGTTTGGGATTGCTGTGCTGCTCCGGGCGGGAAGACGCTGATTTTGGCCTTGCGACTGGGGGAGGCGGAGGTGCTGGCGACGGATGTCAGTGCGAAGCGGCTGGCGCAGACGCAGGCCCGGATGCGGCGGTTTGGATATGCAGAACGCGTGAAGTGCGCGGTGCGGGATGCTTCGGTGGAGGCGGGGAATGTTCGAGGTGAGTTCGACCTGATCTTGTGCGATGTGCCTTGTAGCGGGACGGGGACGCTGGGTGGGAATCCGGAGATTCGGCATATGTTGAAGTTCGAGGATTTGGCGAGACAGGCGGACCGGCAGAAGAAGATTTTGCAGGGTGCTCTGGGACGGCTGGCGGAGGGTGGGCGGCTGGTGTACTCGACGTGCTCGCTGGAGCCGGAGGAGTGCGAGCAGGTGGTTGGAGCGATGAAGGGTGTTCGGCGAGTGGCGGTGGATGGGTTGCTGGAAGGGCTGGTAGCGGCAGGGGTATTGAAGGAGTCGATGGGGTCGGCGGTGCGGGATGGTGCGTTGCGGACATTGCCGGGCGTGCATGGGTGTGATGGGTTTTATGCGGTGGTGTTGGAGCGGGTCTAGCGGCGACTGTTTAGTGGGTGAGGGTTAGTCTTACGGGGTCGCCGGGCTGGACTCGGTGGCCTGCGGGTGGGGACTGGGCGACTACGGTGGCGGGGGTAGTGGGTGGGATTATCGCTGATGCGGGTTTGGCTGCGGGTGTGGGGGGAGCTGAAGCCGGTGTGGGGGTGGCAGCGGGAGTGGTTGCTGCGGGGGTTGGGGTGGTGGCCGGGTTTGTGATGGGGGTGGGCAGATATTCTGCGCTGACGATGTGGAGGTCGGCTGCGTTGGTGCGGGCGTAGGCGGCGGAGAGGGAGAGGCCGGTGAGGGTGGGCATGGCGAAGCTGTTAGCGGCTGCGTCTGCTGAGGTTGCTGGCGCGGAGGTGGCTTTGCTGTTGGGTGCGGAGTCGGGTTGAGGGGCGCTGAGGAGGAGGCTGATGCGGGGGCTGGCGGCGGGGGTGTCGCTGGGGTTGGGGGTCTGGGCGAGGACGATGCCGGAGGGGCCGAGGGCTGAGATGCGGGCGATGGTGCCGAGCTCCAGACCGAGGCGGCGGATGGCGATGGTGGCGGGACGTTCGGACTGGCCGAGGAGGTTGGGAATAGAGATCTGCTGGGGGCCGAGAGACTGGGTGACACGGACGGTCCAGTCGCGGCGGACGACGGATTTGGGGGCGGGGGATTGGGAGAGGACGGTGCCGGCGGGGGCGGTGGGGGAGTAGAAACGATTTTCAACATTGAGGCGGAGGCCGAGGTGGTTGGCCCGAGTGGCGGCTTCGGGCAGGGTGAGTCCGGCGAGGGTGGGGACCTCGACCTCGCGGCCGTGGATGGCGATGCGCATGGCGAGGTAGGCGGAGAAGATGGCCACGGCGACCATGGCGAGAGCGCCGAGGAGGACGTTGAAGAAGCGATTGATGGTGGAGATCTTCATGAAGACTAGGTACAGGGTACTTGGTACGAGGTGTGGATGGTTGGTGGCTGGTTTGGTTCTTTTGCTGTGGGTGACTTTATAAAGAGCAAGAGCGATATTTTTGTTGTTTCGGCTTCGCCTGCACTCCTGCCTTCGGCAGAGCGGAAGGGGTTTTGGGTTGGCCTGTACTGTTCAGGCTAAAGCCTGGACCTATCTCAAGTGCAAGAGAAAGAACAATGGCGAGGGTAAGGGCGATGGCAGGAGGGATTAGCGGCGGTTGTCGGTGGCGGGTTCGGGGTGGATGAGGAGGCGGGAGACTTCGGGGGAGTCGAGTTTGAAGGCGGACTCGAGGGCGGTGATGATGGCGTGGACCTGGGCCATGGGGAGGTCGTCGGGGAGGGTGCAGTGGCAGTTGACCTGGATGCGATCGGCTTGGTGTTGGGGAGGCGGATTGCTGCCGGCTTGGTTGCTGGAGGCGGCTCCGGTGCGGGTGACCAGGACGTCGTGGATGTCGAGGATCTCGGGGAAGGACTGGGCTACGCGGCGGAGACGGAGCTCGAGCTGGCGGTCGCGTTCGAGGGAAGCGGGACGTTCAATCGTGGCGGGTTCGGACTCGATGTGGGTGAGGATGGAGGCGATTTGGGGGACCTCGCGGCGCATCTCGGACTCAAGCTGGGTGACGAGGGCGTGAGCGTCGCGGAGGGACATGGTTTCGTCGACTTCCAGATGTTGTTCTACGTGCAGACCTGCTGGATTGATGATGTTGTCTGCTGAGGTGTCGGGGTGGTTGTCGTCGAACTGCTGGACGGTAACGTCGTGGATGGCGAGGTTGGAGCGGGCGGCTACGGCGCGGATGCGGTCGTGAACGCTTTCTGCGAGGGATGCGGTGGGGATGGAGTGGACGACGACGTCGGCGCCGGGGAGGTGTTGCTGGACGGCCTGGGTGGCAGCCATGGTGATCTGCTCAGAACGCTGGAAGGTGAGGTTGCGGGGGAGGCCGAGGGTGACGTCGGCGAAGTAGCTGGGGCCGGAGCGACGGGTGCGGAGGCGGGTGACGGCGAGGACGCCGGGGATGGCGGCGAGGTCGTGGATGATGGCGTCGCGGGTCTGGGTTTGGGCAGGGGTGGCGTCGGTGAGCGCGCCGACGGTGCGGCGGGCGAGGGTGTAGCTGATGCGCAGGATGATGATGGAGACGAGAACGGCGGCGATGGGGTCGGCGAGTTCGAGGACCTGAATGTGGAAGTGCTGCCCGGCGTAGGTGGCGGCGAGGCCGATGAGGACGGCAGTGGACGACCAGATATCTGTCGAGAAGTGGATGGCGTCGGCTTCGAGGGCTTCGCTGGCGTGCTCCTGCGCGACGCGGTGTAGGTTGCGGGAGCGGGTGTAGTCGACGGCGATGGAGAGGAGCAGAACGGCGAAGGGCCAGACGACCAGATTGAGCGGGAGGGTGAGGGCGAGATGGTCGCGGTAGAGGATGCGGTGAATGGCCTCCTTGAGAATCCAGAGGCTGGAGGCGAGCATGATGACGGTCTCGACGAAGGCGGAGAGGGATTCAATCTTGCCGTGACCGTAGTTGTGGTCCTCGTCGGCGGGACGGTCGGAGACGCGGACGGAGAAGAGGGTGATGGCTGCGGCGATGAGGTCGACGCCGGAGTGGGCAGCCTCGGACAACATGCCGAGGGAGCCGGTGAGCAGGCCGGTGAGGAGCTTGAGGAGCGTGATGGCGAAGGCGGCGAGGACGGAGGAGAGCGCAGCGGCTTGCTTGGCGGCTGAGTTCTGCTGGAGGTCCTGTGGGGTTGTACCGAAAGCCATTAGGTGATGGTACTAGGTGCGGATGGGTGGGGTTCGTGGCTTGCTTGCTGCGTGGTCGCTACTACAGGGGGAAGCAGGTCCTTCGACTGCGGCGGCAACCGCTCTGGCCAGCAAATATTGGCATCGGCATTGCGAAACTCGCAGCAACATCTGACCTGGAGGCACCGATCGACGGCAAGTTTGAATACCCTGGTGCTTTCGGTCTCTCAGTCAGCGAAGCAAGATTGCGGTCGTAAGCGTCGAACCAAGTTGAACTTTTTCGTTATGCTCACATTCCAGGCGAAGTGCGTGAGCGAAAATTGCGCATCCAAGCATTTATGAAATTTCATACAGTTCGTCGCGGATCAGGTAAACCACTCTTACTCGTACATGGCATCGGCGGAAGTTGGGCATCCTGGGAGCTTGTCATCGACCGTCTCACAAAGGGCGACCGTGAGGTCATAGCCATTGATCTTCCCGGCCATGGCCGGACGCCGCCACTATCCGGACCCACATCTGTTTCAACGCTCGCCGATGCAGTCACGGAGTTCTTGAAAGAAGAGGGCTTACTCGGCATCGACGCGGTTGGTAGCTCGATGGGAGCACGCCTTGTTCTTGAGCTTGCCCGGCGCGGCGGTGTACTCGGCGCTGTTGTTTCACTCGATCCGGGAGGTTTCTGGGAAGGCTGGGAGGTTCCCGTCTTTTACTACTCCGTGGCGGCGTCCGTGCGGCTGGTGCGAGCGCTGCAGCCCGTGATGCCTGCCATCACGAGCAGTCCAGTGGGTCGCACCGCACTGTTTGCTCAATTCTCCGCACATCCCTGGTCCGTTCCCTCTGACCTTGCCCTTACAGAGATGCGGTCCTTCGCAGCGTCTCCTTCATTTGATGAACTCCTCCAAAACTTAGCCCATGGTGAGGTGCAGCGCGGTAGCCCCAAAGGCTCGGTTGTGGCTCCTCTCGTGATCGGTTGGGGCGAAGACGACCACGTGTGTCTGCCGCGCCAAGCCGCCCGGGCGAAGTCCAAGTTTCCGGACGCGCAACTCTACTGGTTCCCGAACTGCGGCCACTTCCCCCAGTGGGACAGCCCCGAACTAGCCGCGCGGTTGATACTCGCTGCGACTTCCGGGGATTCATTGCCTCAGCCTGAGCGAAGGTACAAATCGATGCCGTCTACTCGGGTGAAATGGGCCATAGCGGTTTCGCTAGCAGTCGCAGGCTCTTTTTTGTTTAGATCGCAAAGGCACTAACGAGGCCTGCATTCAACCAAAGGGACCGCCCGACGCAAATGGGTGTCCACGCCCACTCCACAATCGCCATCTGACCTCAAGTCGGCGCGCTCGTTTAGACCGCAAAGCGGCGAGCTGGCGTCCGCGGCCAAATTTCTTTGGTTGCACGAGGACGTTGCTTCTTCTGCTTCAGATCTCGACTCCGATACGATTCAGACTTTGCTACACCATGGCTAGGGTTTTGTGGCGCGATAGAGGCCGGCGGTGCCGAGGACGTAGCTGGTCCAGGTGGCGTTGTGGAAGCCTGCGTTGCGGATGAACTGCAACATGCGGGGTGGGCGGGGGAAGCGTTCGACGGAGGCGGGGAGGTAGGTGTACGCGCCGCGCTGGCCGGAGATAAGGCCGCCTACTTTGGGGAGGATGCCCTTGAAGTAGAGGTTGTAGGCTGCGCCGATGAGGCCTTCGGGCTGGTTGCATTCGAGGATGCCGATCTGTCCGCCGGGACGGAGGATGCGGAACAGTTCGGCGAGGCCTTCTTCATAGTTGGCGAGGTTGCGGAAGCCGAAGGCGGCGGTGACGAGGTCGATGGAGTTGGACGCGATGGGCAGGTGGAGTGCGTCGGCCTCGATGGGGAGGATGTTGTGGGGAGCGAATTTTTCTGCTCCGCGGGAGAGCATCTGGTGGGAGAAGTCTACGGCGAGGATGGGGGTTGGAGCTGTGCTCGGGACAGGAGAGCACCCCACCCTATGCGATGAAGCTGCAAAGGGTGGGGCACCCAGTGGGTTGCCGACCTCGGGCTTTGGGCGCTGTTGGAGGAGGGCGAGGGTCATGTCGCCGGTGCCGCAGCAGAGGTCGAGGATACGGGCTTCGGGGCGCTGGAGGATGGTGCGAAAGGTGCGCGCGGCACGGGACCACATCCAGCGGTCGAGGCCGGCGGAGAGGATGTGGTTGGAGAGATCGTAGGTGGGAGCGATGGTGTCGAACATCTGCTGAACTTCTTTTGCGGCAGACAGTTCTGTGGCGGTGCCTTCTGGGCGGGCACCGGTGGAGAGTTCGTGTTCGGGGAGTATTTTGAGAGTCATCTAAGAGTGAGCTACTACGAATGTCGAATCCATTTCCATATTATTGAACCTTCTTGAGTAGAGTGAATAGGTGCGCAAATTGGAGGAGGTCTACCAAGTGTTTTATACCAACAAAGACCGCCATGTTTTTTTACAGGGACTCGATTCTTTGCCTAAGGAATATCGACGGATCAAGGAATTTTTTGTAGAGCTTGAGCACAAAGAGAAACGAGCAACTTTAGACATAGCCGTTCAACATCGCGATAACGGGAGTTTGCTGAAACTTAATTATGAGAATTATCGCAAAACTAAACTATGGAAAAAAATCAGTCGACGTGTGTTGAAGCGTGATGAAAGAATTTGCAGACGTTGTGATGGTAAAGCAACGGAAGTACATCATAGGGCTTATTCAGTTGACGTCATGCTTGGGGAAGACGATTCGCAATTAGTTTCGATTTGCCGAGGGTGCCATCAATTTATAGGATTCAATGATTTTGGGAAGAAGCGTAGCGCTGAAGAAGCAGATCGATTGTTGGAGGAAAAGTACGATGGAAAATTTTTCCCTCAGCCTAAAATTGACCTTCGCAAGAGATTTGGACAAATACCGCCAGAGTGGGAACGAATGAGCGATATTCAGAGAAGAGGATGGGAAAACGAATATAGTCGCTTATGGTTGGTGGGCAAACTCAAACTCCTTAACGATCCTAAACTTGTCGATCTGAATCGCAAGTATCTATATCACTATGGCATGGACGACTCTGCAATCGACGCAGCTCTTACGACTCGCTATCGTAAGCCATATCAAATGAACATGCGCCGTACCCCGGCTGAGAGTCCACCGTCAAATTCTGTCCAACTAATGCGTAAGAAGTCGACCATACTCAAAGATATGAAACAGAAGATCCTTCAGTTGTTTACTGAATCACGCATGCGGCTGAGCATGGCTTCGGCGGCAGCGTGGAGTTCGGTGTCGGTGATGTCGAAGATGACCTGGGTTGCGCCGATTGAGATGGGTAGGACGTAAGCGCGTTTGCCGCTGCGATTTTTCTTGTCGCTGTAAGTGAGCTCGACGAGTTTGGCGGCGGAGGCTTTGAAGGGTGTGAGTGGGCCGTAGGCGAGGATGAGGCGGGTCATGCGGTCGGCTTGCGGTTGGGTGATGGTGCCTCGGGCTACTGCTACGTGGAGGGCGGCGATGCTGCCCCAGGCTACGGCTTCGCCGTGGAGGATTTGCTTGTAGTTGGTGGCGGCTTCGATGGCGTGGCCGAGGGTGTGGCCGAAGTTGAGGATCATGCGCAGGCCGAGCTCTTTTTCGTCCTGGTTGACGACGTCGGCTTTGACGCGGACGGAGGCGGCGACTACGTGGGTGAGGGCCTTCTCCTTTTGCGGGGAGGGCTTCTTCGTGAGGATGGTAGTGACGTTTTTTTCGAGGTAGGCGAAGAGTCTGGCGTCGTAGATGATGCCGGCTTTGATGGACTCCTGCAGGCCGGCGCGGAGCTGGTCGGGGGGGAGGGTGCGGAGGAGGTCGGTGTCGGCGAAGACGGCTTGGGGGTGGTTGAAGGAGCCGATGAGATTTTTGCCGGCGAGGAGGTTGACGCCGGTCTTGCCGCCGATGGAGGAGTCTACTTGCGCCAGCAGAGTTGAGGGGAGCTGGACGTAGCGGACGCCGCGCATGTAGATGGCAGCGAGGAAGCCGGTGATGTCGCCGATGACTCCGCCACCGAAGGCGAGGAGAAGGGCGTCGCGGTCGGCTCCGGCGAGGGCGAGCTGCTGGGCTAGTGCTTCGACGGCAGCCATGCGTTTGTGGGATTCGCCGGCGGGATGGAGGAGGACGACGGGCTTGCCGGGGCCTTCCTTAGGGAAGGAGGCGAGGACGGCTTTGGACCAGAGCTTCCAGATCTCGGGCGAGGTGATGATGAAGGGGCGGTAGGGCTTGGTGGGGTTGAGCTTTTTGAGGCGGGTGGAGAGGGTGCGGAGGAGGCCGGAGCCGATGGTGACATCGTAGGATGCTGAGGGCGTTTTGATGGCGATGGAAGGCACGATATAGCCATGGTATCGCAACGGTTTAGAGCTACGAGAGGGAGTAGCATTAAGGACATGGACAGGGTTGATTTTCTGGTAGTGGGTGGGGGGATCGCTGGATTGAGTGCTGCGATTCGGCTGGCGGGCAGAGTAGGGCAAGACGGCGGGACCGTGCTGGTAGTGACCAAGGAAGGGCTCGCGGAGTCAAACACGGCTTATGCGCAGGGCGGGATTGCCGTCGCAATGGGTGGGGCAGAGGACGTGCGTCTGCACCTGGAAGATACCGTCAACGCTGGCGATGGGCTGGTGAATCGTGAGGCGGCGCAGATGCTGGTGGAGCAAGGGCCGCGTCGCGTAGAGGAACTGCTGGAGTGGGGCACGGCGTTTGACCGGAGCTTGAAGGGTGAGGGCGGAGTGGCTGCGGGGGAGCTGCTGCGGACGCGCGAGGGGGCGCATAGCCTCTCACGGATTCTGCATGCGAATGGCGATGCGACGGGACGGGAGATTGCTGTTTCGCTGCTGCGGCATGTGCGAGGGATCGCGAATATTGAGTTGATGGAGTGGGCTAC
>JANYER010000234.1 GCA_025359825.1 Granulicella sp. | reverse complement strand
GACCACCCAAGGAGCCCGCTTGTGGAGATCATTCCCGAGAATGCCATCCACAGAGGCAAGAGCTACTGGCGCATGAATGCCAGCCTCCTCAAGTCTGCCCGAGTCAAGGAGGACCTGGAAGGCCTGGTGAAGGAGTCGCTCCCGCTGATCATGGGTGTGGAGGACCCCCTCTCCCAATGGACCCAGCTCAAGGCAAGCCTCAGGCGCTGCCTCCAAGACCACGGCGCCCTCAAGAGCGCTGAAGAGAAACGCACGGCCAGGAAACTCAAGGACATGATGTTCCTCAAGCTGCGCCAGCACCGCCGCGCCCAGGAGCAGCTACCCCCGGACCCGGAAGCCACCCGCCTCGCCCATCAAGAGGTGGTGGAAACAACAAAAGCCCACGCCGCCAACTCGCAAGAAAAAAGAAACGCCCTGGCCCGCTACAAGCAAGCAAACTGGTTCTTGGAAGGGGAACAGACCACCAAGTCCTTCTACGCCCGCCTGAACGAGCGCACAACATCCCTGATGGCAGGGCTGCGCTCGGCGGGCGGCGCCACAACCAACAACCCAGCGGAGATGTGCGCGGTGGTGGACGATTTCTACCAAGCGCTATACACGGGTGAAGACGTGGACGAGGCTGAACAAGCCAGGTTCCTGGCTGCCATCCCAACCACGCTGAACCCCGAAGACACTGAAAAACTGGACGCTCCCATCACCGAAGCCGAAATCAGCACCGTGATCGGGGAGTCCTCTGGCGGTACCTGCCCGGGAGAAGACGGCCTCACTATTGAGGTCTACAAGCTTGCCAAGGACCAGCTGCCAGGGATGCTGGCTCAAGTATTCAACCACCTCCTGTCCATGGACGAAATGCCTACCAATTTTGTCAAGGGGATGGTTGCCCTCCTATATAAGAAGGGGGACGCTGCCAACATATGCAACTACAGGCCGATCACCCTACTCAACACAGACTACAAACTCCTCACCAAGATCCTCTCACGCCGCATCAAGGCAATTGCCCCAAAGCTGGTTGGCCCATCCCAGTTTGCCTTCCTCAGCCAGCTGCATGTTATGGACAACATGATGTGCATGCAGCTGGCAACGGACGAGATGCTTCAAAATGAAGAACATGGCTGTGTCGTGCTCGTGGACAACGAGAAGGCATACGACCGCGTCAACCACTCATGGATATGGAAGTGCCTCGAGCGCTTCGGATTCAGCGCGCTTTTCAGCCGGCGCATTCAAGCGCTGTATGCAAATGCCCACTCCCACTTCCTCATCAACGGTCACATCAGCGATGGTGTGGACATAAACCGGGGCGTAAGGCAGGGGGACTCCCTGAGCTGTTACCTGTACCTGCTCGCAACCGCGCTGCTCGCCCACGCACTCAACAGGCACGAAGAACTCAAGGGTTTCAAATGCCTCCCGAACGGCGGGGAAATGCGGATCACCCAGTACGCGGATGATGCCGCGTACCTCCTCGCAGATGCAAACAAGCTGCCCATGCTTGTCGGCTTTCTGGAGTCCTTCGGCTCCGCCTCGAACTCCAGGATCAACCTCACAAAATCAACAATCATACCCCTACCAGGCACGGTGCTCCCCCCAAACGGGTTCACGGTGCTACCCGAAGGCCAGTACATCCGCCAACTGGGATACCAACTGGGGAACCGTGGAATCGCCCCCGCCGCCCACTGCTGGCCCCGCCTACTACAAGAGCTCACCACCTGTGTGACCAAGCTGCTTGCTTTCAAGCTCCCGCTCCTTGGCCGCATCCTCCTTTTCAAATCGAATGTCCTGACCAAGGCCCGATTCCTGGCGCTGCTGGTCCCGCCACGCCGCAAGGATATCAAGGCCCTGGACCGCCTCATGTGGCACATGGTCTGGAACGGAAAGGGTCGGGGCCAGGTGCGCAAACCCGTGTGCCGAATGCGCATGGAGGAAGGTGGAATGGGTCTTCCGGACCTCGACCTCCTCTTCTCCACCCAACGCATTGGCTGGGTCATGCGCCTATACGAGTTCCCCGAGGGGCTCTGGCAGCGCGCCATGACCTACAAACTCTCAAAGTGTGAGACTCGTGCCCTGGATATGGGTAAACCAGGGAATCCGTTTACCCAACAAAAACTCACCAAATTCGCACTACCATCCCCCTGGCCCGATACAGTGGCCGCCTGGAGAAAATACGGGGGAGGCCTACGAGACCCGCTGTACTTCGACGAGGTGCTCGAACAGCCGATCCGGCTGAACGAGTTCCTATCCCCAGGCCGAAACGCCACAAGATATACAAACAACTGCCCCGCCCTGCAAAAAATCGGAGACCTCTGGAACGCAGCGGCAAACACCTGGCAGGCCCCGGACTGTGATTGCAGCGCGCGAAAGCAGCGCTCTCACGACCAAGGGCTCGTCGAGTTCGTCGCGCACCTAGGCAACTGGCTGGCCCTGCCGGCCAGCCCAGAAGGTGCCGACAACGTGTCCAGACGTGTCATAGGATTCCGTTTCCCGGACGAAGATGACCAACCTACGCTCGCGGCCACCACCCACCAAGACATCTACAAAGCTTTCATCCCCACGCGCACCCCCCTCGACCAACAAGCTGACAACCTCCGCGCCTGGATTGCGCTCGCGGAACCACCCACACGATTCTGGAAAAACGTGTTCAGCAGAACACGGGACCGCCGCGCTGCTGTCCTGCACTGGAAGGTGCTACACAACAGCCTCCCGGTGGGACGCAGACTCACCCATGCCATCCCAGAGGCAGAAAATGCACACCTGTGCAAACACTGCACCACGACAGAAGAAACAACCCTCCACCTCCTGTACACATGCCCACTGGCGCGTCAAGCGTGGGTACGCCTCCACAACCTCATCCAGACAGCGTGGCCAACGTACCAACCAACCCCAACGACAAACCCGTTCGAACTCATCCTACGCGGCCTCCCATCAAACCCGCCACTGCCAACCCCAGAGCAACACGCAATCCGTACTCTCCACGGTGACATGCTACGCGCCATCTGGCTGGACCGAAACGACGCCGTCTTCAATGACGCCACCCGATCCGGACCCGGAATCCTCAACAGATTCGCGGACCTCCACCACAAGACCCTCTACGCCCTCCTCACCCGGGCAAGAAGAACCAACAAAGAACCCGACTTCCAACACACATGGACCAAGAACTCAATTTTTGCGCGGGTCTCCGCCGAAGGAAAAATTTTAATAACGTCAACCACAGCCACCCGCGCGATGCTCGCGCTACAGTAACCAATGCAAATGCAAGAGTGTGCGGTCTAGAAGAATAATTCTACACACTATAATAAAAAAATCAAACAAAAAAAAAAAGTTATGTTGCTGGTGTTGGCCCTGCTGATGGCGCTCGTTTGGTACAAGGTTCCTGCCGCCTACGCGCACCTGAACGCACCAGACAAGGACGATGAGAAGGTTGTGGACGCCTACGCCTACAAACCCAGCGTTTATCCCGGCTCCAATACGGCCAAAAGCGTGT